>NZ_JBOEFX010000031.1:0-132 GCF_050633125.1 Lewinella sp. | reverse complement strand
CCGACGAACAAGGATGTACAGACGAAGCGACGTTCACAATAGACGAGCCAACGACTTTAGAAATTGACGTTGACGCTACAGTTCTGACGGATGCCGATTGTAATGGATCAGCAACAGGCACAATTGATCTGG
>NZ_JBOEFX010000030.1:0-26523 GCF_050633125.1 Lewinella sp. | reverse complement strand
CTCTTGGTCGCAGCCTGGGCCTATGCCTCGCAATAGTTTTATATTAACTACACTGCCATCGGGTTGTACGGTAAATCCTACGATGGTCGTTCCTTCGGTTCCTTTAATAATGGCTGATTCTGGGTATTTTAATCGCCGATAAATGAAAGTCATAAGTGCCTTTTGGGAGCAGCTCTGTCTTTCATCAGTATCTGTCAGTTCTTCACAACCTGGAAAACGGGGGGCTTCGTCGGTCAGGTAGTAGGGCGATTCTTCTGGCGAGGACATCCCCGCTAGACTGCGGTAATTGATTCTATAAGGCTTGCCTGGTTCTGCAATTTTCCGGTAAGAGAGTTTATCAGTAGGGTAGAAGGTAAGGGTGAATTGCTCACTACTACCGGGTTCATTAACGATATTATAGTGAGTGGTTTTGGTTACAAGGATGCTGTCCTGATGAGGATGTAGCGTAAAATCCTGGTAGACAATTCTGCTCAGGTTGATAAACTCCATTTGCGGCGGTGCTGAAAAACGAGCAACTGGCTCATTCTTTTCCTGTTTGCCAGCCAGTGAAAAAATGACGGCCTCCCGATGGTCAACGGCTTGATTCAAAAAGGGAATCATCTGTGTTGGCGGAAGTGCTGACGTACTGCGCGTCAGGGTACTGTCTGGATAAAAGCGGTAGTAGATATACTCTTTTTTTGCCACGTCAAAATGAACGTAGAATCCCTGAAAATTAAAGCCATTTTGGTGGACGACAGTCGGTTGTAGCAGCAGTTCTTTCGTTACCTCGCCTGACAGAGGAGGAGCTGCTGTGAAGCCAAGAATGAATTCTTTAGTGTAGTTGGCATCCAGAAGAGAAACCTGGAGTGTATCATCCGTTTGCTTAGTGGGGGTTAAAGATGCACTGCCATAATCGGCGGTGTTTTCAGTGGTGTGTAAAGGAGTTAAGAAATAGCCACCCTCGTCTTCGATGATCAGCCATTCGGGGAGAAAATGGAAACGCTTTCCGTGGTATTGTTCCGTGACTTTTGGGAGCAAATCGCTATTAGGGTCAAGTATTTCTGTAAGCTCCCAACTACCGTTGAAAGTGTTTTCCTGAGCAGTACAAAAAGAGGTAAATGCGAATAGGGAAAAGATAAAAGAGTAGCAAGGCATAGCATGATTATTTAGGAAAGATAATGCAACTCATTTTTTGCTCTCATCTGACGGATTTTGTGATCAAAGTAACAGGCCATGTAATTGTTTGCTAGGGGTTTATCATCTTTTTTTAGTTGACTTGTAGTAAATAAATACATTTTTTGTTTATTTTTGATTTGTCTGACATTTTTTGTGGATAAAACAAGGCTTGTCAGCACCTCATTTCGATCGTTTTTTCAAACCTATCTAAACAATTTTTATGATACCTACTAATTTCTACATGTACTTTGTAGCCGCTCTGATCCCGATGATCATTGGTGCTACGTATTACCATCCAAAAGTATTGGGTACTGCCTGGATGAAAAGCAATGGTTTTACAATGGAATCGCTAGAAGGCGCCAATATGTCTGTGATTATGGGCACGGCCTACCTACTATCTTTTGTTCTGGCCTTCGGGATGACAGGTTCAGTGGTTCACCAAGTCAATGTTGGGTCGTTGTTTATGCCAGAAGTGATGGAGCCTGGGAGTGCCATTCAGCAGGAATTGAGTGACTTTATGACGAAATATGGCGATCGCCACCGTACGGTTACACACGGCCTGGTACACGGTTTTATAAATGCCTTGTTTTTTGCCTTGCCCTTAATCGGTATTAATGCCGCCTTTGAGCGTCGTGGTTGGAAATACGTCCTGATCCACTTTGGCTATTGGGCAATTACCTTGATGTTGATGGGGGGATTGTTGAGCGCTACCTTGGAATTTGGAGGGCTATAAGCCGAGTTTTTGATAAACATGAGTCAGGCTGGGTTTTGGCTGAGGCCAAAATTCGGCATGACTCATGTTATAGAGGAAGAGTTCCGTATTATTCGAGCGGGTTTAGCCAGCGGCCCTGGACGCCCCAACCACCAAAGGATTCACTAACGGCTATCCATATTTCGTTGTGGCCTTTCCTGAGAGGTAGGTAGACCGTATCGTGATAACCGATGGTGCCCAGGTAGCGAAAGTCTCGTGTACGATAGGTGTCATTGCCGGCAAATAACAACTTACCATTGCAAAAGATTCGGGCACGGTCGCTAAAACCAAATTGGAAGCCTTTGATTTGAGGTTGATTGGTGTTGAGGATAAGCTTTGCAAAAACAGTATTGGCACTGTCTTTTTGGAAAGCCGAGACTGTGGCTAGGTTGGTCGTTCCGGAAGGATCAGCAGCGAGTGTTGTCCATTGGAGGTCTTGGGTGTCAAATTTCTCTAAATTGGTGATGGCGTTAAGGTCATTTTCTGCAAAAGGAGAAGATACTTCCCATGACTTTATGAGGGAAGGATCAGATGGTGAATGAGCAGGAGGATCTAGAGTGGATTGCTCTGGGGTTAGGACTTGATAGGAGAAATTGGCAAAATAGACCGGCAAACGGCTGGCGTATAACTGTAGCGCCCCTTCTTCTGCTATATGGTGAAGCCAAGGGATATTAAGACTGGGAGTAGTAGCGCCATTGAGGAATATGGTGACCTGCCTGCCTGTGATGACCATCTTGATATGGAACCATTGGTCAAATACGTAGGGTAAGGCGGCGGCGTACCCTTCGCCGGTATAAAGTTGCCAACTGGTGAGGCCATTGTCGAGCGGCGTATACTGGTTGGCATCGGGCTTGCCAGACTGATGCGGGCGGAGGTAGAAAACCTCTGCATTGCGATCATCCTTGACACGGAAGTAGATACCCGCGAAACCCCGTTGCTCCGCGAACGCCATGTCCCATTCGAGGATACCGTCCTGTAAAAGAACATCATTGAGGGTAGCGCTTGCATCGCGAAGAAGGAGCGCATCTTGATTTTGGTAAGTTGTCAGTTTGTAGTATTGGCCTTCCAATTGCCAACGGAGGCTATCAAATGGTACTGCAATGGTTTGGGCGATACCGGCTGTAATAGACAGGCTAAAGAGGATTGCGAAAAATAATTTGATGTACATAAAAGGTGATTTTTTATAATTTATTGCTAATGTTTTCTGGGGTTATGGTCTTTGCTTTTGTGCTGTTTCTTTGGCCTAGCGATGTGAAGTAGCAGCCCTGGAACAGGGCTGGCCCAAAGGGCTGAGTGAATAACGAACTGCGCAACGTAGCGCCCCGACGCAGGAAGGGGAGGCCCCAACTAATGAAAGTAAGCGTGAAAGTGAAAAATGGCCCGACAGTAGAAACAAATACTCCTGCCGGAACCATGTGTTATTACACTTACTGATACAAAGGAGAAAAGAAGGGGAGAAAATAGCAATACAAGGCTTGTACAACTTGGTACAAGTTGTGACGAGGAGCATAACATTGGCGGTTGAAGCTTATTTTTGTGACCATGAGTAAAGCGGAGAAAAATATAGCCAGGTGCCTGCTGGCGATAGAAGATAAACTTGACTGGGGCCCCTCAGCCGGATGGACACATCAGGATTTTGTGCGATTGAGTGAGCAGATACAGGAAGAGACGGGCCACCCCTTGAGTTATGTGACATTGAAGCGAGTGTGGGGAAAAGTGGCTTATGAAAGTAGCCCTGCGGTGAATACATTGGACGTGTTGGCGCAGTTTGTGGCGCATGAAAATTGGCGTGCTTTTGTGAGAACGGGGGGCGTGTTGGCAACAAATAAAGTTGCTGTAAAGCGTAAAGTAACGAAGGGCCAATGGTGGCAGCGGTGGCAGGCGATGGCTGGTGCATTGGGGTTGGCGGTGATGCTAATACTGCTTTTTCCGGGGCATAAGGAGGAGCCGACATTTAATCCGGACGATTTTCATTTTTTTAGCAAAAAAACACGTACCGAAGGTGTACCTAATTCGGTTGTTTTTGAGATAGATGCTGGTCTTGCGCCTTTTGATTCGATAGAGGTTCAGCAGAGTTGGGATACACGGCGCCGGGTTCGATTGCCACGTAGCCAGCAATATCACACCTCGATTTATTACTATCCGGGTTTTTACCTGGCAAAGTTGCTGGTAGGCGGTGCCGTTGTTAAAGAACATGCATTACATATTTTGTCTGATGATTGGTACGGTGCGATTGTACAGGAGCCCGTACCGGTATACCTGCCGCCGCGAACTTTACGAAAGGAAGGGAAGCTAGCGGTGTACTCTAGTGATATAGCCGCACATGGCATACCGCTGGAACCAGTGGTGCCACTGGTAAGGCTGGGGCTTGCACAGGATTTTGAAGGCTTGAATACCGATAATTTTCATTTGCGAGTAAGGCTACGTAATACCTACGCAGCAGGTAGTGGAGCCTGTCAGGAGACTTATGTATATGTGATGGGAGAGGGGAGTATTATCAAAGTGCCCTTGCTTGCCATGGGGTGTATTGCAGCCTCGAACTTGCGGGTGATGCAGTACAATATGCCCGGAAATAAATATGACCTTTCGGCCTTTGGGGTGGATTTTTCGGAGGAGGTGTTACTGGAGATTGTCGCCAGGAAGGGAGTGCTAAAAATCTTCGTTAACAACAAAGAAGCCTATCAGACGCCGGGGCAGGTAAAGCGACAAAAAATAAGTGCGCTGGATTTTAGGTTTTCAGGAGGAGGGGAGGTCGAAAAAGTCTTGTTGGGAAGCAGTGAGGGAGAATGGATAGTGGAAGAAAATTTTAATGAAGGACTTGGGGAGTAATTAATGGCCCCCTGTCTGCTGTTGTTAGGGCAAAAATGATTTGGGGTATTTGAAGAAATCATACTGTCGATACGACTCATGGCAATAGCGGTTCGTTTTCAGGAGGCATTCCAGCAGTTTGTTGCCTTTATGCAGCCTGCAAAGAATGCCGCAAAATACGCAAAGCTTTAGCAATTTGATTTTCGACCGTTTTGGGGCGTATGTCCAGGCGCTGGGCGATCTCTCGGTAGCTGAGGCCATCGGTACGATTGAGTTGGAAAATAGTCCGGCAGCGGGGAGGCAAGTGCTGGATGGTGCTCTTGATGTGGAGATCAGTTTCATCTCGGATAACCTCGTCTAAAGGCGTCGTAAGCGTGGTAATTGGCCCAGGCTGGTACTGCTTTAGAATACTTGCTCGCTTGGCTTGATGCCGTAAATAATAAAGAGCTTCATTGATTGCCATTTTACGCAAGTATCCAGACAGAGAAAGGTGGATAGCAATTTGTTCACGTTTGCGCCAAGCACGAATGAATACATTTTGTGCCAAGTCTTCGGCAGTATCTTTGTCTTTGATAATCCGATAAATCGTTTGGCACATAAGCGGGTAGTAGTCGTGGAAAACCTGCTTGACGGCGTTTTGATCGCCAGCTTGGAAACGAAGAAAGAGGTCGGTGTTGTCGGGTGATTTCATAATGAAGTATTTTCGTGCTGTATCGAAGGATAATTGGTTCTTCCTTTAGTAAATAAGTATGACGCAAAGATATGGGGAGGACGACCACCCGTCGTTCGGATTTATAATTCAGAACGGATTGGGGGTTTCTGTTTTTAAGAAAATAAAAAACGTGCTATGCAAATAACCAATCGAACTCGCCTACTAGAAGCAGGAGCTGTCGTGCTTACTGGGCTGGGCAAATTTATTTTTATGGATATGCTGGAGTGGCGGCTGCTCTATATTACCACGGCTTGTTTGGGGTGGTTGGCTTATGTGTTATACCGTCGGAGCCAGTCTTCGGAGATATTGGCTTATTGGGGATTTACTACTATCGGTTTTTGGCGTACTTTTCGGCTATTGTTGCCATTTGCAGTGGTTTTAGTCGTGGTGTTTTACCTTTTGGGGAATCATTGGGGGACGAACCGCCTCAATTGGGGAATACTCCCGATCATGCTTATGTATCCTTTGTGGGGAATTGTTCAGCAGTTTTTGATCGTAGGATTGATCGGTAAAAACCTGCGGGATTTAGAACAACCCAAACTTGCCCTTGGGGTCGTAATATTGTTGACGGCTACGGTATTTGCAGTGGTACATTTCCCATTCCTTTTATTGGTTGCTGGTACTTTTGGGTTGGCATTGGTGTACACTTGGCTGTATTTACAAGGGCACAATCTTTTGGTGTTGGGCATCTATCACGGCTGGTTAGGAGGGTTTTTCTTTTACACCTTACTGGCCCGTGATCCTTGGCAAGAGGTGTTTGGTGGACTAGGTCTTTGATTGGGGCAGATTCTTGAATGATAAAAAAAGAGGAAGATGACGAATATGGATTTGCCTAAAGACATCGTAGAAAGGATAAAACGTGATTTTCAAGAAGAAAACGCTGCATTTATCTTTGATCAGGTCAGCTATGGAAGGCGGATGAAGTCTATCTTTTATACTGATAGTTGTATCAGAGCTGTCGTGTATTTGGCGAATGGGAACGTGCTGGAATTTTGCAAAATACTACTGCGTTCCTGTGATTATAGAGATATTTTGATGGAAGCGGAAGAGAAATCGGGTAATACTGGGCATTATTTTCATGTCTCTTTTGACGAAGTAGAAAAAATTAACCTCTGGATTCAACAAGATTTGGCGCAAAGAGCCAAAGAGGAAGATTCACTACCTGGAAACTTCCATCAAGAGAACGAATAATTGGTAGCTTATGCAAACACCAACGTTTGAACTAAGGAAGTGTATCGTTGAGCAGGAAGCCTCTCCTGGAACGTACCTGACTATTGACAGTATAAACGGGGAGGAAGTATTGATGTTTTTAACTGGGCGTCTACGGATGGCAGGTTATAGTCTTCAAAAGGGCGATAGGACGGGGGCGAATATTTGTGGAGGAAAGAGAGTTCAGAGCCGACTATTACAATGACCTGATGCGGCAAAAAAAGGAATTGGATAAAAAATAGGAAGATGAAACAGCTCTTGATGTTAATGATGCTTACTACGCTAAGCCTTATCGCTTACGGGAACAAGTATTACCTCGACCCTGCCAACGGCAGCATCACCAATGATGGTTCTATATATTCGCCATGGGGAGCTTTGGAGGAAGTGATCAATGCCAATCTTATTGTCTCTAATCGTTATTCGCCACTGCCATACAATGCTGTTACCAGTAGCTTGGTCCCCAAAAATATCAACGGTGTTGTACATGCTGGCGATACGCTGGTTTTATTGGATGGGCTACACGGCGAAGTCTTCCTGCAAAACTACATCAATGAATTTCCGGTAACGATAATAGGCGAGGAGGGGCACGTTCCCATTATTGAAAAAATCAGGCTGCAAGCCTGCAAAAACTGGCGCTTTGAAAACGTAAAGGTGAGTACTTCTGATTATGGTTATTTTCTGAATTGGAGACTGTTTTATATTGAGTCACACGCGCATCAGGGGCCATCTTCTAATATTGAAGTGCATGGTTGTGAAATATACAGCCATCCGACACCTTGGGTAACGGCAGAAGAATGGTTAACCCAAGTAAGTGATGGCATTTATATTAGAGCCGACTCGGTTGTCGTTACGGGTAATTTGCTCACCAATATCGATATGGGCATCACGGCCTGGGGAGATTACATCAGAGCCGAGAACAACCAAGTGATCAATTTTTCTGGTGATGGTATGCGTTTGCTGGGTTCTCATGTGGCCTTTAGGTATAATTTGATCAAAAATTGCTACGATGTGGACGACAATCACGACGATGGTATCCAGTCTTGGACCGTCAATGGTATTGTGGTAGATGACAACCAGGTCATCGGCAATACTATCATCAATACGGATGATCCATCTCGGTCACTTAATGGGCCTTTGCAAGGGATTGGTTGTTTTGACGGTTTTTACAATAATTGGATCGTGGCGAACAATGTCATTAGCGTTGACCATTGGCATGGTATCACTTTTTTGGGAGCGAATAACTGCCAAATCATCAATAATACCGTCATTGATCTTACACCAGATATTACGCCCGGCGCGAGTTGGATAAGGATTGATGATCATAAAAACGGAGCGCCCAGTTCTGGTTGTGTGGTGGCCAATAATGTGGCCAATCAATTTGTTGTAGATGGAGAACAGGTGAACAACATCGTGCTGAATACCTATTCTCAATACGAAGAGAACTTCATGGATTATCTAAATTTCGATTTTTACCCTACGCCTACCAGCATCCTTATTGATGCAGGGGATGCTGATTATGCAACCTCATTTGATATCGTCCACAATGACCGATTTGCTGATGACAGCCCTGATGTTGGCGCTTACGAATTTATTCGCCCGAACGCAGTAGGTAGCATTCGCCAACAGGCAAATGTTCAGCTTTTCCCTAATCCCTTTAATGACCAAATCCATTTGCCAGAAGCGGAAAACGATTGGGTATTCGAACTTTATGATGCCGGTGGTCTGCGGTTGTTTATCGTCAACTATCAAGATTTGAATAACCATCTTGGTCAATTGACAACGGGAGCCTATTTTTTAAAAATCACTAGCGAGTATGATCCGACCTTTCTAGTCATCAAGTCACTGATTAAGGGCTAACTCTTATCACCGATTGGCAAAAAAGACCCCATAACTTTTCGCTATCTTGGCGACCATGAAAAAGATAGAAATCCGCACCGTCGATGTCGTACAATACTTGCAGCCGCTGCGAGAAGGAGGCTCCTTGCCTGCCATTGTAAAGGCCGACGATGATTTCCTTTACGTCCTGAAATTTCGCGGAGCAGGGCAGGGCAAAAAAGCCCTGGTGGCTGAGTTTATCGGCGGAGAACTCGCCCGGGCGATGGGGTTGAAAGTACCCGAGTTGGTGTTTATGAACTTGGATAATTCTTTTAGCCAGACGGAGCCGGATGAGGAAATACAAGACCTGTTGAAGTTTAGTGTAGGGCTCAACCTGGGGATGCATTTCCTTTCTGGAGCCATTACTTACGATCCTCTTGTATCCGAAGCGGATGCTGCAACTGCTGCAAAAGTGGTGCTGCTGGATAGCATGATTATCAATATCGACCGGACCCCCAAGAATACCAATTTATTGAATTGGAACAAGGAGTTGTGGTTGATTGATCACGGCGCCAGCCTGTATTTTCACCACAATTGGGCCCACTGGGAAAAACACCTGGATCGAACTTTTCCCAATATCAAAGACCATGTTCTTTTGGAACGAGCCACCAATTTAATGGAGGCAGCCACCGAAATTCAATCTCGAGTAAGCAGTGAGGTTATTGCAGATATTATTGCCAATATTCCAGAAGACTGGTTGGAAGAAGAAGGGAGTCCTCTTCCTCCAGCAGAAATAAGAGCGGCTTACGAGGCGTTTCTGAATTCCCGAATCGCTAAGCTCGCTGCTTTAGCCAAAGAAGCCGACGATGCCCAATAGAGTCCCATACGAGTTTGCCGTCATCCGGGTAGTCCCCAAGGTCGAGCGCGAAGAGTTTCTCAACGTAGGCGTCATTGTATTTTCCAAACGTAAAAAATACCTGGGCATCAAGTACCAGCTCAACGAAAAACGCTTGCTGACTTTCGACGAAGCATTGGATGTCGAAATGTTGAAAAGCTACCTAGAAGCTTGGGAAGCGGTATGCGCAGGTGGTACCCAAGGCGGTAGCATTGGCCAACAAGAACAGCCTTACCGCTTTCGCTGGTTATCCGCATCTCGGAGTACGATTTTACAAACATCTCGCATACATTCCGGTATTTGTGAATCGCCAGAGGAGGTGTTGGAGGATTTGTTTCGGCGATATGTATTGTAAGCGAACAAAGGCGGTTACCATTACCCCTCTCAGGCTATTTATTGTAAACGGCAATACACTCAAAAAATAAATAGTGAAAAAATCCCCACGCGGTAACGGCAATGTCGTTTTAATCATCTTTTTAGGGATGTTTATTCTCCCCGGTTTAAGCATTGGCTTATACGGCACCGTGATGTCAGTAGTAGCACAAAGCTGGACGCCGGTAGAAGCGACCATAGAGAAAATTATCTACGAAGCCAGCTCTTCGAGTAGCCCTCGAAGTGGAAGGGGTAAGCGGAGTAGTCGTAAAAAAAGATCCGTGCGGAGGATGCGAGTAGCCTATTCGTACCAGTGGCAAGGAGATACGATTACCAGTGATCGAAATGCCTTTGTTCAGGGATTTTCGACAAAGAAGATGGATCGGAATAAAATTGAAGAGAAGTTGGTCGTAGGGGAGAAGATTGTAGCTTATATTAATCCTCGTAATCCAGAGAAGGCTGTATTGGTGCGCGGGATACACAACTCTATTTTATTCTTTTACGTAAGCGCGATTTCTTGTTCCCTGGCTTTTGCGGCCATATCGGGGATATTCCTTGGTTACCCTTCTGTCGGTTTTGGTACTAGATCATTGGTGGTTTTAGTCTTGTTATACATTGTTTATTTCGGAATCGGTATTGATCGTTCGGTGTTGCGTTTGATTGAAGTAGTACCGTAACCATTGGCGGGGATCTTCGAGCTGAAATTGGTAGAAGGATTGAAGAGGAGGTGTTCTTTGGGGGCTGATCGTACCAGTGCGATCATGCGTTCAGTCAGTACGCCAATCGTACCAGTGCGATCATACGATTAGCGAAAACCCTGATCGTACCAGTGCGATCATACGTTTGACTAGCAGATTCCCCACTTCCGAAACACCCTTCCCTACAATATTCGAAAAATACCCATAAAATTCTATCTTCGGGTCTAAGAGCTTCTGGGGGCGTTTTTATTTACAAAATGATATGCCTCAAGAAGCTCTTGTAAACTTTCCAACATAGAACGCATGAGTAAGCAAGCTATCCACATCGGCCCGGCACCCCTCCATTATTCCAATGGCCAGGTGTCTGGTGAATTCGTCACCCGCGACGGAACAGAATACTACAAAATTAGCCATTACGATCAAATGCCACCGTTCTTTATGAGTGTGGTGAGCGATGACGATCATTGGCTCTATATCTCCAGTAAAGGCGGCTTGTCGGCTGGGCGAAAAAATCCGGAGAATGCCCTGTTTCCTTATTATACGGATGATAAAATCCACGACAGCGGTGAGCTTACCGGTAGCAAAACCATCTTGTTGGTAGAGAAAGACAGCAAGACTTTCCTCTGGGAACCCTTCTCTGAACGCTTTGAAGGTGCTTACAAGATCAGCCGCAACCTGTACAAAAATATCTGTGGCAACCAGCTGATCTTTGAAGAAGAAAACCACGATTTAGGACTCACTTTCTCCTACGGTTGGTACAATAGTAAGCAGTATGGCTTCGTGAAGAAATCACGTTTGGAATGCCATGGGGCCGCTTCCGTCCAAGTCAGAATCTTGGATGGTTTGCAAAACCTTTTGCCTTACGGCATCGACCTCAAGATGCAAACCGAACGCAGTACATTACTGGATGCTTATAAGAAAAACGAACTGCTAACCCCTTCCGGATTGGGGCTGTTTCTCCTGAGCTCTATCCCCGTGGATAAGGCGGAACCCAGCGAATCGCTCCAGGCTACTACGGTATGGTCTACGGGCTTGGACGCAAAGACCAACCTTCTTTGTTCTCGACAACTGAATGACTTTCGCAAAGGGCAAGCCCTTACCAAGGAAACCGATATTCGTGCTGAACGGGGTGGTTACTTTATAGAAGGTGATTTGCCGTTGAAAAAAGGCGAAAGCAAGACTTGGTACTTTGTCGCGGAGATCAATCAAGGCCCTGCTGAGGTGGTAGCATTGGCCGATTGGATCAGTCAAGATGCTGGCTTGTCTGAAGCACTGGAAGCTGATATTGCTGCGGGTACGAAAAAACTCATTCAGATCGTCGCCAACGCGGATGGATTACAACAAACGAGCGATAAGTTGCTAACAGCCCGGCATTTTGGCAACGTCCTGTTCAATGTGATGCGGGGCGGCATTTTTGACCAAAATTACCTGGTCACCAAAAGGGATTTGCTGACTTTTATTCATCATCATAACAAAACGGTAGCAACCCAGCACGAAGCATTTTTGCAAGGTTTGCCAACGACGATTGCTTATACCGATTTAATAGGTGCAGCTGCTAAACAGGGCGACGCCCAATTGCATCGCCTGTGTTTGGAATACTTGCCCCTCACGTTCAGCCGCCGGCATGGCGACCCCAGTCGGCCGTGGAATCGGTTCTCTATCGAATTACTAGAACCGTCCGGCGAAAAGAAGCTCTACTACGAAGGCAACTGGCGCGATATCTTCCAAAATTGGGAAGGTCTGGCCTTGTCCTACCCTCGCTATCTGGAAGGGATGATCAGCAAATTTGTCAATGCATCCACCCCCGATGGTTACAACCCTTACCGAGTCACCCGTAACGGCATAGATTGGGAAGTCATAGAAGAAGATGACCCTTGGTCGTACATCGGTTACTGGGGCGATCACCAGATCATTTACTTGCTGAAATTACTGGAGCTTTCTCAGGCTCACCATCCCGATGCGCTTACGCAAATGCTCACGCAGCCGCTGTTTGCTTACGCCAATGTACCTTACCGCATTCGGAGTTACGAAAAGCTTCTGGCCGATCCGCAAGATACCGTTGATTTTGACCATCAACTGGAAGAAGAAATTGGTCATCGCGTAGCCGCCCAAGGAGCCGACGGGAAGCTGGTTTGGAACAAAAAAGGCGAGGTGATTTTGGTTAACCTTACGGAAAAACTTTTGGTAACCTTACTGGCAAAATTGTCCAACTTTATCCCAGAAGGAGGCATCTGGCTCAATACCCAACGCCCGGAATGGAACGATGCCAATAACGCCCTTGTAGGTAGCGGTGTATCGATGGTGACACTCTTTTACATCCGCCGTTTCGTAACCTTCTGTCAATCACTTTTTGAGCAATTATCACAAGAAGAAGTCAATGTTTCAACGGAAGTTGCGGAGCTACTCGCGGCCATTGCTACTACCTTCAAACAACATAAAACACACTTGTCTGGCGCAATAAACAATGGAGTGCGCCGCCAGATTGTAGATGAACTGGGCCGCGCTGGCGAGACCTACCGGAAACAAGTTTACGCTGGCTTTTCCGAAAAGAAGCAGTCGATTAGCTGTGATGAAATTTCGACCTTCCTGAGGGATGTGCTAGCCTTTACGGATCATACTATCAAGGCCAACGAACGCCCGGATAAGCTTTACCATTCCTACAATTTGATGAGTGTTAAGGAAGATGGCGGTATTGCCATTCGGTATTTGTACGAAATGCTGGAAGGGCAGGTTGCTGTGCTTAGTGCAGGAGTGCTTTCTGCAACTGAAGTACTGGATCTCTTGCGTGCTTTGCGCCAAAGTGATCTTTACCGTGCCGATCAGCACAGTTATATTTTGTATCCGGATCGTCAGCTCCCGCGTTTCGAGGTGAAGAATACCATTCCTGCGGCCGCTGTGGAAGGATCAAACCTGCTCAGCCAGATGGTAGCCAAAGGAGACCATCGCCTGATAGAACAAGACGTTCGAGGCGATTACCACTTTAACGGAAGCTTTAACAACCAGAAGGATATCGAACGGGTGTTGGCTACGCTATCCGAAAGCGAGTATGGCCAATTGCCGCAAACAGAAGCCGACCATATCCTGGCTGCTTTTGAAGGCGTGTTTGATCATCAGTCCTTCACAGGTCGTTCGGGCACTTTCTTTGGTTACGAAGGTTTAGGTTCTATCTACTGGCACATGGTGTCGAAGCTCTTACTGGCGGTAGAAGAGAATTGTTGGACGGCCATCAAGGCAGGCGAAGACGAACACCTGATCAAGGAACTGGTCGAGCATTATTACGATATCCGCGCCGGATTGGGTATCCACAAAACGCCGGAAAATTACGGCGCTTTTCCTATGGACCCTTATTCGCACACTCCCGGAAATGCTGGTGCTCAACAGCCAGGTATGACCGGACAAGTAAAGGAAGATATCCTCTCTCGTTTTGGCGAACTGGGCATCTTCGTCGAAAACGGACAGATTGAATGCCGGCCAGAGTTGTTGCAAACCTCCGAGTTTTTGACTTCGGAGGAAACCTTTACTTACGTAGATGTAAAAGGAGATTCAAAGGAGGTTTCTTTGTCTAAAGGAAGCCTGGCCTTCACGTATTGTCAGGTGCCTTTTGTTTACCAACGAGGAGAGAAAGCCTCGCTTAGAGTTCACCTGCAGGATGGTACGATCTTGGAAACAGGAGGTACTCGCCTGAGCCAGGAATGGAGTGATAAAATAATGGATCGTACGGGGGAGGTGGAGGTTGTGTTCGCTTTGCTCACGTAAGTGTTCGCTGGTGCTCACGGTTGTGCTCATTCCGACAAGAGGTCAGAATGAGCACCACAGTGAGGAACGAACACCCCCGTGGTTCCGATTCATCGGGAGAGCACTACCGCGAGTTCCGATTTATCAGAATGAGTCCCCCCGTGAGCGTAGCGAACACACACAAAAACTAACAACATGAACCCCCAACTTCCCCGCCTGTCGAAACTCATCTTGCCGTCGTTGCTTACGCTGCGAAGAGGGATAAAGATCAAACCTTCGGGTATTGTACTGGATAGTGTTTACGAGGAGGTGATGGTTGACCAAGGGGCATTGCAAAAATATGTGACGATGATGGGGTGGACTCAGCAGGCACCCTTTGCGTACCTCTATATTTTGGCACAAAGAGCACAGACGGCGCTCATGTTGGAGAAAGCCTTCACCATTGCTATTCCTGGTTTGGTACACCTGAGTAATCAGCTGGAGGAATTGGCCGATTATGACATGCAGCAACCTTTCAAAATAGAAGTTGCAGGAGAGGTGCCTTACAAGGAAGACGGCCCTTTGGTCATGACTTTTACCGTCGATTTCTTGCAAAAAGAGAGGAAGGTCGCGACCTGTACCAGTGTGTATCTCGCCAAGCGAAAACGCAAACAACCAAGCTCTCGCCGCCCTAAGAAAGAGGAGGTCGTGCGTTCGGATACGCCTGTCTTCAGCGAGGAGTGGGATATATCAGCCCATTTGGGCAAACAGTACGCCAAGGCATCCGGAGATATAAATCCCATTCATACCTCTACCTTGGTAGCTAAAGTAATGGGGTTTCCTTCCCGTATTCTACATGGTTGGTACAGTGCTGGCCGCGCGTTGAAGTCGGCAGAAACATTTTTGGGTAAACCAATGAAAGGGATTACTGTAGACTTCAAAAGCCCGGTGTATTTACCAAGCAAACAGGTCTTGAAATTTTGGTTAGAAGGAGAGGAGGTTACTTTCCAACTAAGTGATCGCAAAACGGGCCGCTTGACGATGGAAGGCACGATGTACTAAACCTTATTTTATTAGGCAACAGGGTTCTCAAAAAGTCCTACTCCTACCGTTTTGATAAGTAAAACTTGAGGATTCGTATAAATCATCTGTTTTCTCCGTTCCTTATAGATTATTGACAAAAAAAATAACAAGTGAGTTTAGCAACATCATTAATGAATTTCCTGAAAGGTAATCCTAGCCATAATACAGAAGCAGCACCAGAAGGAGTGTGCCCTAATTGTTGGGGTAAGACTGAGTATAGCGGCCAATTCTACGAAGCGATAAAGAACAATAATGTAGATGTCAACAGCGCCAACCCCAATATAGGTTGGGTTCAGGATTATGCTAATAAACACCTGAGTGGAATCCAGCTGAATGACCAAGGCGAGAACCAGGTATGCAATAGCTGTAAGGTAACTTATCGCAAAACGGATGCGTAAAGTAAGCATGGAAGACTACCTCGCGGAGCCTGCTCGCTACGAACTGCGTGCAGGTTCAGAAGAGGGTGCCCCGCCTTGCCCCTACGGCAATCAGTACCAATGGGTGGGCTTTGATCTGGAAACCCAGGAGTATGTCCGCTTTACCAAGTCGGTTTTCAAGTTGTTGGTGAATGGTTAAGCACGTAGATGATTAATGCTCTAATTTTGTTATATTACCTGTAGAGCACGATTACACATCTTTCTTTATTACAATTTATGCCAAAAATCAACTTTACCGGTTATGATACCGGCGGTTTCTTCGATGAAATGATCTCGGAGCAAGGGGATGTTCGTTCCCATTATGCTCGTTTTAAGAGCCGGATGCAAAAAATGGACTGGAAAAAGCTCAACTCGTTGCGCTTTGCCACCGATAGAGCCCAGTTGTCTATGGGGATGACTTTTAATGTTTACAGCGATAACCAAGGCTCCGAAAGGATTCTTCCTCTCGATATTATTCCCCGTATCATCAGTGGTGCTGATTGGGAAGAAATGGAGAAAGGTTTACGTCAGCGTATCGTAGCGTTGAATTTGTTCATTGACGACTTGTACCACGAGCAGAAAATTCTAAAAGACAAGGTTATTCCTGCCGATCTGGTGCTGTCGAGTGCTACTTTTCTCAAGGAGTGTGTTGGGCTTAACCCTCCTCAGAAAGTTTGGTGCCATATCACTGGTAGTGATTTGATCCGTGGTGGTGATGGCAATTTCTATGTGCTTGAAGATAACCTGCGCTGTCCTTCGGGCGTATCGTATATGCTCGAAAATCGGGAAATCCTGAAGCGAACCTTACCTGATATTTTTGAAAAACTGAGCGTCCGCCCAGTGTCCAATTACTCCCACCTTTTGCGCGATACGCTAGAATCATTGGTGCCTGAGCGGGAGCATCCCACAATTGTGGTACTTACACCGGGGGCTTACAATTCTGCCTATTTTGAACATGCCTACCTCGCTCAGCAGATGGGGGCAGAATTGGTGGAAGGTCGCGACTTGGTGGTGCAAGATGATAAAGTCTACATGCTGACAACCAGGGGCTTGCAAAGAGTAGATGTCATCTACCGACGAGTCGACGATGACTATATTGATCCCCTTGTTTTTAATAAAGATTCGTTGCTTGGCACTCCCGGTCTTTTGGGAGCTTACCTCAAAGGGAACGTCGTATTGGTCAATGCGCCAGGTACGGGTGTTGCTGATGATAAGGCTGTTTATGCCTACGTTCCTAGAATTATCAAGTACTATTTGGGCGAAGATATGCTCTTGCCCAATGTACAAACTTACATCTGTGCCGACCCTAAAGAGTGTGCTCACGTCATAGAAAATATTGCGGATTTGGTTATCAAACAGACGGATGCTTCCGGTGGTTACGGCATGTTGATTGGCCCTAAATCTACGAAGGCAGAACAAGAGGAATTTGTACGTAAAATCAAGGCCAATCCGCGTAATTATATTGCGCAGCCGATGATCAGCCTCTCACGAGTGCCTACCTTGGTTGATGAAGGTATTGAAGGTCGTCATGTTGATTTACGGCCCTACATTTTATACGGAAAAGAAATCAAAATCATCCCCGGAGCGCTCACGCGTGTAGCGTTGAAGAAAGGGTCGTTGGTTGTTAATTCATCACAAGGAGGCGGGAGTAAGGACACCTGGGTCTTGAATAAATAAGAACATGCTAAATAGAGTTGCAAATACCATCTATTGGATGAACCGTTACATCGAGCGGGCAGAAAATTACGCCCGGTTTTTAGATGTTAACTTTAACCTGGCTTTAGAAATGCCTCCCTCGGTTGCAGAACAATGGCAGCCACTCATCGTCGCTACTGGCGATTGGCAAGCGTATACTGATCGCTACGGAGGAGTAGAAAAAAACCAGGTTATCTATTTTTTGGGCTTTGACCCAGAAAACCCTAACTCGATTTTTACCTGCATCAGTAATGCCAGAGAGAATGCACGTTCTGTGCGCTCGGAGATTACCAAGGAAGTGTGGGAGCAGATCAACTATCTGTACTATTTCGTCAAAAAAGGGAATGAAAAGGAGAGGTGGAAAAAGAAGGATCCACGTAAGTTTTTCCGGAAAATAAAAGACGGCTGCCAGTTGCTTTATGGCATGTACGATGCTACTATTTCGAGGAATGAAGGGTGGCATTTTGCCAAAATGGGCCGCCTTGTTGAGCGAGCCGATAAGACCTCAAGGATACTGGATGTCAAGTATCACTTCATTGTTTCCTCTTCTCAAATTTTAGGCTCGCCCTTGGATATGGTTCAATGGGTGGCCTTACTCAAATCGGTAACGGCTTATGATATGTACCGTAAAACCAATGGGCGGTTGACACCAATGGGCATTGCAGCCTATTTGTTACTGGACCCTGAATTCCCGCGCTCGATGTACAAATGTTTGATTCAGGCAGAGCGCTCGTTGCAAAGTATTACCGGGGATGTCGAGCATCCTGCAACTGCCGAACTGACCCGTATGCGTATAGCGATGGAACAAACCAATGTGGAGGACATTTTTGCAGGCGGACTGCACGAATACATTGATCAATTCCAGCAAAATTTAAATCGAGCTTCTTCGCTAATTTTTACGTCCTTTGGTGCTGTGAATACTATTATTCAGGAAACATCAAGTCAAAACCAGTAAATGACCTATTGCCTCGGCATAAAAACCAAAACGGGTTTCATCGGCATTGCCGATACCCGCATTACCTCAGGAAGCTCTACCGGAAGCGCTAAAAAAGTGTACACGGTTAACGAGGATAAGCATTCCTTTTTTATCATGACTTCGGGCCTGCGTTCAGTGCGTGATAAAGCCATGACGTATTTTAAAGAACGCCTGGAAGAACGGGAAGAACCGTTTAATAAATTATACAAAGTGGTTAATGCGTTTGCCAAAGAAGTCAAACAGGTAGCGGTGGAGGATAAGAAATCACTCCGGGAAGGAGGGCTTAGCTTTAACCTCTTTACCATCATTGGCGGGCAACTGGAAAAAGATGAGGAACACAAGATCTACCTGCTTTATCCAGAAGGCAACTGGGTAGAAGTAGCCGATGGCTCTCCTTTTGTGATAGTGGGCAACAATGGCTATGGTAAACCCATCCTGGATCGGGTAATCAAGTACAGCTCGTCCTTGAAATTTGCCCTCAAAGCGGGGTTCCTTTCTTTTGATGCCACCCGGATTAGTGCCAACGATGTGGATTATCCGATTGATGTGCTTTATTATGAAAAGGATTCTTTCAATATTATTGAAAAGCGGTACAAAAAGGAAGAGCTTACCAAATTGTCGCGTGATTGGAATAAAAACCTCATTGCTTCCGTCGACAAATTGAATGATGAGTGGTTGGACAAACTTCTGCTCTGATAAAAGTTGTCAGAGAATCAATAAGGAATAGCGCAAAAATAAATGGACGAAATGAGGTACAAAATAATCCACAAAACCCAATACGCTTTTTCAAAGCCGGTGTTTCTCGAGCCTCACCTGTTGCGCTTTCGCCCTCAGGTGACGCCTTTCCATACTGTTGAAGAATTTCATCTGGAAATAAGCCCGAAACCTAGTGGTCACCGCCAGCAAAGAGATGCAGAAAACAACCTGATCGACAGTTGCTGGTTTGACGGTGTACACGATGCTTTTAGCATTTGTGTGGGATCGATCGTAGATGTAGCAGCACACAATCCTTTTGATTTTATTCTCTACCCTGGTACTGCGCTTCAGTTGCCTTTTTCGTACAGTCTTGAGCAAGAAAAAGTCTTACAACCGGCGCTGCAAGGAGCTGCCATCGGCGATGAACTACGTCAATATGGCCAATCTGTTTTGAAAAAAGCACAGGCTAATACCACTGTTTTTTTAACACAACTGACGCAACAGATTCAGCAAGATTTTACCGCCATTTATCGGGAAGTAGGCGAACCATTTTCACCTGATCATACCTTTGCTGGTCGGGAGGGCTCCTGCCGTGATCTTACCTGGATGATGATACAGTTATTGCGCGACTTCGGCCTGGCTGCTCGTTTTGTGAGTGGCTACAACTACATTATTACCGATGAGGAACCCAGCTTTGAACTCCACGCTTGGGTAGAGGTTTTTCTGCCCGGAGCTGGTTGGGTTGGCTACGACCCTACGCACGGGATAGTGGTAGGTACGGCCCATATTCCGGTAGCAGCCAGCAGCATTTACGAAAATACAATGCCCGTGAGCGGGAACTTACGGGGCGATGCCAGCGCTAAGTTATTCACAGATTTGCAGATTGAATTATTGACGGATTTCTCCTGAAAAATTAACCATATAAGGGATTATGAGGTCATTTAAGAATTTTAGAAAAGGCGCTTATATGTTCTTATAATCCCTTTTATGGTCCAAAATGAATACCAAGAATCAAACCTACTATGAAATTCCAACCTACGACCCAAGAAGAGGTAAGTACCTATCGTCAAGAGCTGTACCGTACTTTTGTTGCTCCGCTCGATGGCATGTGGGAAGCGCTCCATATAGCCTCCGCTAATCCTTTTATGATCATCTTGGATGATGCACCTATTGGCTATTGCTGTATTGATGAAGCGCAGCATCTCAATCAGCTCTACCTGTTGGGAGCGTATCGTTCTCAGATCACCAAGGCGGTAGAAGAATTGATCAAATCCAAGTTGATACAAGGGGCATTGCTCAGTTCCATTGAGCCAGTAGCCTTCAATGCATGCCTAGCTGTAGCGAAGACGACTCAGGTAGATACGCTCAATTTTCAATACAATTCTCCACACAAAGGAGCAGAAAATAAGGAGCTGCTAAATCTAATAAAGGCCACTGCGGATGATCTCCTCGCGGTCAAGTCTTTTTTTCAAGAAGAGGCCGGTTTTACTGATAATTTTGGCTACGCCGAGAACCTGATCAACAGGGGCGAACTCTTCTTATTGATAAAGGATAATATACTCACAGCGACAGGAGAATGCCGCCTTAGTGATACACAACCTGCCTACGCAGATGTAGGAATGATCGTGAAGCAGACCGCCCGAAAAAAAGGATGGGGTAGAAAGATGTTAGCTACTTTGGCGAATATTGCTAAAAGCGAGTACCGAATACCGATATGTTCTACTACGCTGGATAATGTTGCTTCGCAAAAAGCCATCCAAGGCGCGGGGTTTTACCAAAGTCATATTGTTTTTAAGATGGAGTTTTAAGGCTGCGTTTTAGAGCTGTAGCTAAAGAAATTCTTAAAAAGAAACATGAGTCATCTCAGAATTTTATCTGAGGCCAAAGCCCAGCCTGATTTTAATTTAGAAAGGGTCATTAAACAGCTGAAAAGAATGATTTATTTATTTGACTCTTTGTACGAAACCCCGTGATTTCACTATTAGAAATCACGGGGTTTCGTTTTTAGCGATAAGTTCTGCGGTGAGTCATCCCGAATTTATAGCACTATTGTACTATAAATCGCACATATTCAAGGTGTCCATTTGCGTTTATCCTTAGGATATAGCTACCTGTGGGTAAGTGATTGACACTAAGAGTAAGCGTAGAACTGCCCGCAGAGAGTGTAGCCATTTGAATAACCTGCCCAGTAGGTTGGAGAATCTCGACGGTTGCATCTTCTGTTAAAACAGTTACGACTTGCAGGTTCAGGAGGTCTTTTACCGGATTAGGGGCGAGGCTGAAGCCTTGGCTACCTTTTTCAATGACCAAACTTTGAATGGAAGAATAGGTGAATTGGCCATCATGATCCACCTGCCGTAGGCGGAAGTAATACCTCCCAGCGGCTAATGTGTGGCTTTTGTATTGGTAAACGTGAGCCTCATTCGCAGGTACAAAACCCAGCTTGGTGAATCTGGCTGCTTCCTCGCGTGCCATCTCTACCTCAAAGCCTTTGTTATTGAATTCAGCAGTTGTTTGCCAGTTTAGCTGAGCAACTGATGCCTCGGTAGCCTTGGCCGTAAAAGAGAGAAAGTCTACAGGGAGTGCTGCGATGATATTCAGGGTGTAGTCTTCGACCTGCCCGTAACCAGAGTTGCCACAAGAGGTTGCATTGGGGTCCAGGCTAGTATCGTGTAGCCGTACCCGCATCCGAGTTTCTCCTAGCATGGCTGTAGCAGGAATAGTGATGGTCGTACTGTGAGGGCCACTACCTGTTGAAGAAGTGTAAACCAATTCGCCAGCATCGTCAAAATCACCATTGTTGTTGTAGTCGATCCATACCAATACCTGATCGGTTGAGAAACCGTTAGTTAAAGTAGCTGTAAATGTATAACTCTCTTCTTTTTCAACTTCTCCTTGAACCAATCTGAAGTTTTCGTAAGGATTATCAGAAGTAGAGGTATTATCGATATCTGCAAAAGTGATATTGCCAATTTTTTCATTGGCTGCATAATCATCTGAGGCTGCAGCACAATAGCAAACCCCAGGGGCAATACAGCCTTCCGAAGCCGCTAGGCTACTACGGTCACCACCATCCAACACCGCACACATACGGTCGCTCTGCCCCTGCGAGAACATGTGCATACAATCATCGTTGACGTAATCCATGTAGTTCATGAACATCTCGGTGATGGTACCGCTACAGGTGTTTGTTTTGGGGTGAGTGGGACATCCTCCATTTTCGTCATTATGAATCGGAGTGTCTGCGACTGAGTCATCGCCACAAATAGCATCTCCCCAAATGTGTTTTAAATTGAGCCAGTGCCCGACTTCATGGGTCATTGTGCGGCCTTTGTTATAAACGCCAAAGCCATCAGGGTGTGGATTGGGCATAGCAAGCGATCCGGTGGTGTAAAAAGCGTTGACGACACCATCGGTATTGGCAGTGCCGCCAGGGAATTGCCCAAAGCCTAGTAGGCCTTCATTTGGTGCACCGAAACGTACGGTCCAGATATTCAAGTACTGATCTCGATCCCAGATAGTGCCGGGTTTTACTATAGAGTTGACATCGGCTTTGCTCCAACTGGCCTGACCGAGGTTGATACGTTCAATACCAGTAGTAGCTTGGCAATCGGGGGTGCGTTCGGCCAAACAGAACTGGATCATAGTATTGGCTGCTAGCCCGGAAAACATAGCCGGAATCATGCCTGCATCGCTATTCATTAAAGCGAAGTCATCGTTCATTTGATCTAACTGTGCCAGGATGAGCGCATCTGAAATATTCTCATCAACTCCCACGGCATCGCCATCATGGATAATGTGAAAAACAACAGGAATAGTAATGACGCTGCTTAACGACCTTTGCCCACGCTGGTACTCCTTGGTGTACCTTTCTTGTTTGGCCATACGTTCGCGCATTTCGGGGTCCTGCTCTAATTGTTCTGCGAGATTTTCCATGCTTCCGCAAGTGCGTTGTTGCCCAAAGCCTTCAATGACAAGGAGCAAGAGAAGAAGAGTTGTAAAATTTTTCATATTGTTCTTTAAAGTTGGATTTGAAATAGTTCCTTTGAAAAGGATATTGAGTGGGGTAATACAGGAAAACCCTATTAAAGGTAGTCTATCTTTAGGTTTATAATCAATGATTTTTATCAGCAAATCTGTATTTTACGAGCTAAATAATCCCACCTTATGAAGACGAAAATCCTATTCTTATTCACGTATTGTTTCTCAACACTTCTGTTTGCTCAAGAACGGCCAATAGCCACCAATCTTACCTCGGTACATGACTATTCCACCGAGTTGGTCTTTACTGATGCCTTCAAGCAAAGCCGGGAATGGATCAGCTTTCAAGCCGATGGCAATGGCCCCTGGGATACGCAGGTGGCAGTGCCTTTAAGCGAACAGGGTTACCCCTTGGAAATCCCTTATGATGATGGTGTAAATCCGCCCCAAAGTGTCCGAGCATTACTTTTGTGGGATATAGAGGAGGCTTTACCGCTGGGACAGTATCGCTTGTTGGTAGAAGGGAGCGGAACGGTGAGTTTGCGCTTTGGTGCGAGTGGGGTGTTTCAGTGCCCGGTAGATACGATGGTGACAGTGACCAGCGGGGTCTCTGTAGAGATTGAAGCCTCGTCGGTAGAAGACCCGATCACGGATATAAAGTTCATTTATCCAGATTATGTAAACACCTATGAAGAGCAAGTTTTTACAAATGAGTTATTAACTTTTTTAGACGATTTTCAAGCCATCCGCTTTATGGATTGGCTGCGCACCAATAATTCTAATGTTACCAGCTGGTCAGGGCGTAGCCGCTACGATTACTTCACCCAAAGTACTGCAAAAGGTGTAGCTTGGGAGTATGTCGTCGAGCTAGTCAACCTCCTTGAGAAAGACGTTTGGATCAATATACCTCATCAGGCAGACGATGATTACTTGCAACAATTGGCTAACTTCCTTTTGGCGAACCTTGATACTGATTTGAACATCTATGTGGAGTACAGCAACGAAGTATGGAATGCCCAATTTGACCAACATCACTACGCTGCCGAGCAAGGACTGATCCTCGGTTATCCGGAAGCTTCCTGGGATCGCGCCTGGCAATACACGGCCAAGCGTTCCGCAGATGTTTTCCGAGTATTCACCGATACCTTCGGAGGAGCCGATAGACTGATACGGGTCATCCCTACCCAAGCGGCCAACGCTTGGGTGACCAACCGGATAATGGAGTATTTCAATGCCCCGATGTATAATCCTACCCAGGTTGCTGCCGATGCGATAGCGATAGCGCCCTACTTTGGCGGTACGGATGTGGCCAACACCATTGTGAGTCAGGGAGAGATAGCTACGATTTCCATAGCTGAAATTGTTGCTCGTATGGAAGCGACCCTCCCGGTTTCCTTCGGTTATATGGAGGACAACCAGGTGGTAGCTGACAACTTTGGCCTCGATTTAATTGCCTACGAAGGTGGCCAACACCTTGTAGCCACCGGCGCAAACGTCAACATAGATGAGCTTACTGTAAAACTGAATGCAGCCAACCATCATCCTGATTTGCAAGCCGCCTATTGCCAGTATTTTGATTATTGGTACACTAACCACGGCGGACTATTTGCGCACTTTTCCTCTCACGGAAGCTACTCGAAATGGGGCAGCTGGGGCGTAAAAGAAACGATGGACGATGTGAATAACCCCAAGTACTTGGGACTACAAGAATGTGTCTTTGCCTACAATGATATCGGTACTTCGCTTGGCGAATTAGAAGAAATCTCCTCTTCTTGGCACGCTTTCCCAAACCCGACGAACACTGGCGAGATCACGGTGTCAGGCAATTTTGATGATCCTGAAGTACGGTTGTTCGACGCCCTCGGTCGGCAGGTTGATTACAAACAGATCAGCTTGGGAGAAGGCCAGCTTCGCTTGCAGTTGCCTAAGTCGGGTTTGTATTTTGTGCATATTTGGGAAGCAGGAAGTGCGCAAGGTTTGAAGGTGATTTATCAGTAAGCTAAGTGTAAAGGGATACGGGCTGCTTCGCGTACGTGAAGGTATAGGTGTTGTTAGTGATGTCGAGCAGGTTAGTCTCCAGACTACAATGAGCCGCAGAATTTATGGAGTTCTAAGAGGTAAACTTCCCATTAAGGTAATCTGCCAAAAACACCCCCATGCTAAAGCAGGCTTGTAGTAGGTAGCCGCCCGTAGGTGCATTCCAGTCCAGCATTTCGCCGATACAGAAGGTTTGCGGCATTTGCGAAAGCTCAAAGTGAGCATCTACGCTACCCAGGGCAATACCTCCAGTGGTGGAGATCGCCTCGTCCAGTGGGGCTGAGTCTAGAATTGTTAGCGGTAAGCGCTTGATATTGGGCGCTAATTTATCGGGAGTCAAATAATCCTCTTTGGAGAGAAAAGCATGGAGTAAATCCATTTGTGCCCGCCCCAATTTAAGACCCCGCCGGAGGGTACTGGTCATCGTTTTCTCCCGAGAGGAGAGGAGCCGCTGTAGGATGTCTTCTTCCGTAAACATAGGTTTTAAATCGAGGAAGACAGTTGCTTTTTGCTCCTCGTCGAGTTGTGCCTGGATTTGTGGACTCAGCGCATAAATGGCATTGCCTTCCAGCCCGAAACGGGTAATCACCACTTCTCCTTTTTGGATGCTACTGTCGCAGGAAATAGCTATGTTTTTGAGTGGTTGGCCCTCGTTTTTCGCAAGAAAGGCAGCAGGCCAATCAATCCGGTAAGCACAGTTGGCCGGTTTAAAGGCCATCGTAGCAATTCCTTTTTTAGCAAAAGCAGGCAACCAACTACCATCTGATCCCGTCACTTTCCAACTGCCGCCACCAAGGGCAAAGACAGTGTAATCTGCTTTTACAGGCATTTGTTCTACAAACAGGAGGGTATTGTCCTCCCCCCAGCCCGTCCAGGTATGATCTGTGAGGATACGGGCTCCTTTTGTTTCCACTACGGCCAATATTTTCTGAAGCACCTCAATGGGTTTGATGCCTTTTGTGGGATAGACCCTTTTGCTGCTGCCCACAAAGGTGGGTATACCTATCCCGTCCAGCCACTGTCGCAGGTGTTCATTGCTAAAACGAGTGAGCGCCGGTTGCAGAAAATTTGTAGGCGTATACCGTCCGACGAAAGCTGGCATCGGTTCTGAATGGGTAAGATTGAAGCCCCCTTTGCCGGCTACGAGAAACTTGCGACCTACGGTCTTGTTCTTCTCGTAGATGGTTGTCTCGAATTGCTGTTGGTCCAAAAAAGCAGCCAATATCAATGCTGCTGGCCCGCCCCCGATAATAGCTACCGTTTGCTTCATGGCACGAATTTAGGCATTATCGGGCAATTGGCCTATCATGGCAAATTCATGAATTTACCATGATAGGCCAACCCCTTATAATCCCTTCTGTTTTCTTATGTGGTTCAAAATACTCTCCCCTTAAGTGCCCTTTGGTGGTTCAAAAGAAAATGCTTCAAAATTCCTATTTTTGCAGTAGATACAACGCATTAAACACCCCTGTTACGATGCTCAAATGCCTATGATTATACATGCTAAAGT
>NZ_JBOEFX010000029.1:3159-6151 GCF_050633125.1 Lewinella sp. | reverse complement strand
AGATGTGTATAAGGGGCAGCAGCTGACCCCTGTGTACCTGCACAAGTAGCTGGTTACACGGGCTACGATGTTGCTAATCTTACATGGGCATCAGCCGATTGTGATAGCGATGGCTTAAGCAATGGTGATGAAGTGAATACTTACAATACGGATCCATATAATCCTGATAGTGATAGTGACGGACTTGCCGATGGCGCAGAAGTTACTGATGCAATGACTGATCCTAACAATCCTGATAGTGATAGTGACGGCATCAACGACGGTGAGGAATACAATGGTCTTGATGGTAACCCATTAACGATGGGCGACAATAGTGACCCTACTAATCCTTGTGACCCGAATGCTTCTGCAGGCGTTTGTGACCAGGATAACGATGGCTTGACCAACGACGAGGAAGCTATGGCAATGACCGACCCTAACAATCCTGACAGTGATGGCGATGGCCTCAATGACGGTGAAGAAGTGAATGGTGTAGATGATCCATTGACTCCAATAGTAGCTACTGGTACCTCTGGTGCCAATGATCCTTGTGATCCTAACCCAGCGGTTGGATCATGTGATCAGGATAGCGACGGATTGACCAATGACGAAGAAGTCTTTGCAGGTACTGATCCTATGGTAGCTGACACCGACGGTGACGGCATCAACGATGGTGAAGAGTACAACGGCCCTGACGGCAACCCACTAACAATGGGTGACAATACGGACCCGACTGCTCCTTGTGATCCTGTACAAGCCGCTGGTTATACGGGCTACGATGCTGGTAATGCGACTTGGGCTGCTGCGGATTGTGATGGTGACAACCTGACCAATGGCGAGGAAGTCACGCTGGGTACCGATCCTTATAATGTTGATACAGATGGCGGTGGTGTAAGCGATGCTGATGAAGTAATCAATGGCACGGACCCAACCTTAGGTAATGGCGCTGATGACCATCTTGTTCGGATGGACTTAAAAGTGTTACTGCAAGGAGCAATGATGGGAGTAACCGATGGTTTGATGAGAGATGATCTACGTCAGCAGAATTACATTCCGTTAAATCAGCCTTACGGTGCCGGGCTTAATGCTCGCTTTACCCACGTTGGTGGAGGGGCGGAGTCAACCACGGCAATGGTGTTAGCCTCAAACGCGGGAACCGCTGATGCCATTGTAGATTGGGTGTTTGTAGAGGTTAGAGATCAGAATGATCCTACTATCATTTTACAAACGAAATCTGCTTTAGTACAACGTGATGGAGATGTTGTAGACGCGGCTACAGGAGGAGTGCTCCAAATGAATATTACAGCTACTAGTTTCTATGTCAGTATCAAGCATCGTAACCACTTAGGAGCGATGACTGCCCAGACTTCTATTCCGGTAGCAGGTGATGTTGCTATAGATTTTACCACGCTTACCGGTGCCGAATTATACAATACGGCTGGTTATGAAAATGCGGAGATGTACATCCTTCCTGATAACCGCCGGGCCCTCTGGGGTGGGGATGTTAATATGGATGGTAAAGTGAAATACGATGGTGGTGGAAACGATCGAACAGCTATTCTGGCAGATGTGGTTTCTTACCCGTCGAACGGTGGTTTATCATTTAATTATGATTTCGCCTTTGGATATTTCCAGGGAGATGTCAATATGAATGGTAAAGTGAAATACAACGGTGGTGGCAATGACCAAGTACTGATTCAAGCTATTGCAGTCGTACTGTACCCACTGAATCCGGGAGGTAGCTTCAATTTTGATCTGTTACTGGAACAATTGCCATAATTTTTGGAATAGTTAAGCTCTTGCCTCTGGTTCTGAAAAGAATCAGAGGCAAGATTAACTACTCGTCTCTTTTTTTATAAAAAACTGAATTTCATCGATTTACGAAAGCTGTATTGTCAGCTCCTGAGATTCCTATGCCTACAAATTCAAGAATAATCAATCAATACTCATGAAAAACATTTTACGTTACCTATTCCTTTTACTGTGCTTCTACCTGTCTACGGTCGGCTTACAAGCACAAAATGTGGACTATACCGTTAGGTATAATTTTGATGACAATGTCTACGAAGTTTACATTAGACCAGATTTTGGCCAAACCACGTTTATTCTGGGCGGTGGTAGCCAGGTTTCCTTGGTGGTTCCAGGGGCAACAAATGATAGCCCACTTTTGGTCACGCCCGTTAGTGGCGGATTTTGGTCAGACCAGACGCAAGTGTTTGCTCCTTCGGCCAATCCCGCAGCAGATTTTCACTCGGTTACTACCGGTGGAAGTGTCATTATGCTGCTAATGGGGACAGAGCAATTGATGTTCACCTTTACCTTGCCTGGAGCGAGCGGTTGTACGGATGAAGTACGATTGTTTGAAAATGGTACTGACCCTGATTCCTCCGAACCTTCTATGGGAGGGTCTGATTTTAATCAGGCATTCTTTGATGTGTTTAGTGCGCCTTATTACCAAGAAAATTATGGGGATTCACCCGTCAATTGTACTCCTCCTGATATTGATGGAGATGGCTACGTGGGCGTAGATGATCCCGATGAAGGAGATCCGTGTAATCCCGATCCTAGCGTAGGTATCTGTGATCAGGATAATGATGGCTTGACCAATGATGATGAGATAGCTGGAGGTACGCTGCCGGACAATCCTGATAGTGATGGTGATGGCTATAATGATGGGGAAGAAGTAACGGGTATTGACGATCCAACGACGACGGCAGTAGCAATAGGTATCAGTGATGCAAATGATGCTTGTTCACCTGATATGAACGCTGATGCTTGTGACCAGGATATGGATGGCCTGACCAATGCTGAGGAAGTTCTTGCAAATACAGATCCCACTAATCCAGACACAGATGGCGATGGTGTGAATGATGGTACAGAATACAACGGTCCCGATGGTAATCCACTTACTATGGGGGACAATACAGACCCTACAGATCCATGTGATCCTGTACAAGCGCCTGGCTATGCTGGTTACGATGCAAGCAACCTGATCTGGGCTGCAGCAGACTGT
>NZ_JBOEFX010000029.1:0-2914 GCF_050633125.1 Lewinella sp. | reverse complement strand
GACTGTGACGGCGATGGCGTAACAAACGGCGAAGAAGAAACCAATAGCACCGATCCTTACGAAGCTGGTGTAGATACCGATGGCGATGGGATCGACGACGATGTAGAAATCGCGAACGGTACGGATGAAAACGATCCATGTGATCCTGTTCAAGCGCCTGGCTATGCTGGCTACGATGCAAGTAACCCGATCTGGGCTGCAGCAGACTGTGACAGCGATGGCCTTCTGAATGGAGAAGAAGGAATCTACGGTACAGATCCGAACGATGCCGATACCGATGACGGTGGTGTGAATGATGGCGATGAAGTAGCGAACGGTACGGATCCAACCGTTGGAAATGGAGCAGATGACTATGTGATTAGCCTTAACCTTAAGGTTTTACTACAAGGTGCGCTCTTCGGTACTACGGATAACCTGATGCGGGATGATTTGCGTCAGCAGGATTTCATTCCTCTGAGCCAGCCTTATAGTTCAGGGATGAATACACGCTTTTCGCATGTTTCCGAAGGCGGCAGCGAAGTGACGACCCTTGGAGTTTTAGCAGCTAATGCTGGAACACCTGATGCTATTGTCGATTGGATATTCATTGAGGTAAGGGATGCTACGGATCCAACTATCGTATTGCAAACTAAATCAGCTTTAGTGCAACGTGATGGCGATGTCGTTGATGCTCTGACCGGAGGAGTACTGCAGATTAATGCACAGGCCAGTAGCTTCTATATCAGTGTTAAGCACCGGAATCACTTGGGTGTAATGAGCGGCCAGGCTTTGAGTCCGGTGGCCGGCACGCTTACTGTTGATTTCACAACAATGAGTGCAGCCAACACCTACAATGCTCCTGGCTATGAAGGAGTAGAAATGGTTACGTTGTCAAACGGTCAGCGTGCCCTTTGGGGCGGAAATGCTAACCTGGATGGCAAAGTGAAATACGATGGCGGCGGCAATGACCGGACTGCGGTCTTAGCAAATGTCATTTCCCATCCTGACAATGGAGGATTGGTCTTCAACTTTGATTTTGGCTTTGGCTACTATGTTGGTGATATCAACATGGACGGAAAAGTTAAATACAATGGAGCTGGAAATGATCAGGTACTGATTCAAGCTATTGGAGTGATTCTTTACCCTTTAAATACTTCTAATTTCTTCAACTATGATTTATTCCTAGAGCAATTGCCTCAGGAATAGGCACCATATGTGTGTTGAGTTGCCCCTTGGTCAGCATTTGATCGGGGGCACTCATTACACATTTGAAAATCATTTTTAGAGGCTGTGCTACCGCCTCTCGATCCTGTGAAAACAAGAAAAACAAAATAATAATCATGAAAAATTTGATACAAACATTGTTGTTGTTTGTCAGTTTTATACTGATAAGTGTACAGCTCCATGCACAGTCTGCTGTAGATTATACGATCTTGTATAATTTTGATGACGCGGCGTATGAAGTTTATGTAAGACCTAACTTTAGCGAAACAGCCTTCATCCTCGGAGGAGGCAGCCAGGTCTCGATTGTATTACCGGAAAGTGTGGTCGACGCCCCTTTAGCGGTTACGCCAGTAAATGGTGGTTTTTGGTCTGATCAAAGTCAGGTTTTTGCTCCTGCAATTACACCTTCATTAGATTACCACTCTATTACTACGGGTGGTTCTATGATGGTTTTAATGCCAAGTGTTGAAGTTCACCTCTTTTCTTTTACCATACCGGGAGGAGCCTGTGTGGAAGGGGTGAGATTATTTGATAATACAACAGACCCTGATTCCTCAGAACCGTCGATGGGAGGTGCAGATTTTCTTAATGCATTCTTTGATGTATTTGGAACACCTTACTATCAAAGTAACTATGGCGAAGTCATCGTAAGTTGTGTTTCCCCTGATATTGATGGAGATGGTTTCACGGGAGCTGATGATCCCGACGAAGGAGATCCATGTAACCCAAGTGTAAATGCTGGCCCTTGTGATCAGGATACGGATGGCTTGACGAATGACGAGGAAATTATTGCAGGTACCGACCCTACTGACCCTGACACTGATGATGATGGCCTCAACGATGGTGAGGAAGTAACGGGCATTGATGATCCAACAACCCCCGCTGTTCCTTCAGGAACCTCTGATCCTAATGATTCTTGTGACCCACTTGGCTTGTTAACCGTTGATACCGACAATGATGGTTTGACCGATTGTGAAGAAACTACCGGTATTGATGATCCAACAACTCCTGCCAATCCAAATGGCAATACATCAGACCCCAACGATCCTGATAGTGACGATGATGGGCTTGATGATGGAGAAGAAGCCACCAACGGCACCGATCCAATGGACCCTGATACCGACGATGACGGCTTGACCGACGGTGAGGAAGTAACGGGTGTTGATGATCCGAATACCCCTGCGAATCCAAACGGAAACACTTCTGATCCTACTGACCCAGATAGTGATGACGACGGTTTAGTTGACGGCGACGAAGCCATCAATGGTACCGACCCTAACGATAGTGATACCGATGATGATGGTGTTAATGATGGCGAAGAAGTAAGCGGCGTTGATGACCCTAATACGCCTTTCGTTGTCGTAGGCACATCTAACCCCCTTGATCCTTGTGATCCGGATGAAAACTCTCCATTCTGTCCAAATGACTGTGATGGTCCCCTGGAAGTTGCGAGTATTGGGGATATTAATGTCACCTTAGGAGCATCTTGTGCTGTTGAAATTACACCAGCAATGGTAATGACCGGAAATTGGGCATGTGCCGATGAAGCGATAGTGACTATTGATGGTGGTAATACCTCTGAAGTCAATGGTTGTGGATCACATACCTATATGGTGCAGTTGTTTGTTGATGGAGAATTGGTGTATACCGCTTGGGGTAATATCTTCGCCGAAGACAAGACCGACCCAATAGTCGAGTGTCCAGCAAACAC
>NZ_JBOEFX010000028.1:12953-13150 GCF_050633125.1 Lewinella sp. | reverse complement strand
CAATCTTCCGCTGCCCAAGTGGCGTTGCCAGCATCGTAACCCGTGTAACCAGCTACTTGTGCAGGTACACAGGGGTCAGCTGGGTCGCTGTCTGTTACATCGGGAACTCCGTCGCCATCCGTATCCGTCGTTGGCGTCGAAGCGGGATCGTAAGGATCACTACCAGCGGTATCTTCTGCACCATTGGTAAAGCCATC
>NZ_JBOEFX010000028.1:0-12855 GCF_050633125.1 Lewinella sp. | reverse complement strand
AGCCATCGCCATCACAATCTTCAGCTGCCCAAGTGGCATTGCCTGCATCGTAACCCGTGTAACCCGCTACTTGTGCAGGTACACAGGGGTCAGCTGGGTCGCTGTCTGTTACATCAGGAACTCCGTCGCCATCGGTATCTAAAGTACAATCGATTATCGTAACAGCAACTGACGGAGCAGGATCATCCGCTAAACAGCCGTTGGCCGAATAATAGGCGTAATAAGTGCCTGCGGCTGCTACCATAGTAGGATCAGCAACCGTACTACTTAATCCATCTGAAGGATCGCCGTCGGTACTCCACACTAGGGTTGAACCTACCGGAGCAGTACTGCTTTCCAAACTGTTTAAATCTACCGTTTCAATTGGGCAGACATTTGCCAGCGTAGCAGCAGAGAGGGTTGGAATTGCTTCTGCCTCTTCTCCAACGACCACCAACATTGTTACTGCCTTATCGTCACAAGGAGCTACACCGCTGAGGATATAGGTAAAGTGGTAAAGACCATCGCCTACTGCGGCAAAATCAACTGCGGCAGGGCTGGCTAAACTTACGCCAGCTGCGTCGTCATCACTCCAAGTACCACCAGGCTGATAGTTCAGAACAAAGGCCGTGAGGTCAATAGTAGAATTAGCACCAGGGCCCGCTGGACAATAGTGAGCAAGCGTACCGTCCATATCCATAATAGGATTAGGAGATACCGTGATCGTTACCGGAACGGCATTGCTTTCACAGCCGTTGTTTTCGTATTTTACATAAATGGTTTGAGGACTAGTTCCCGCTGTGGTTCCCGGGTCATATTGGTAACCTGTTGCCAGTGCCGTTGCTGGGCCAGCATCAGGGTCAGCATCGTAGAAGGTGTAGGTTGGTAATGGAGGAGTAACTGCTATTTGCATTCCGCCGATAGCGTAGTGTTCCAACGGACCATCAACACCGCCAATACCAGAAATACCGTCGCCATTTTTAACACACACCTTAAGTGCTATCGCACTACCAGTGATGCCCGTTTTCTGGAACGTTTGCATGGAGGAACTTATCTGGCCGGTATATTCCTGCTCGAGGGTCTCCACACCGTCAACGATACTGTAAATACGGATGTAATCGTCCACTTCCATATATCCGCCAGAGCGGCGTAAATCGACGGAAATAGCAGCTTCGTCCCCTGGGCCTATAGCCTGAATAGACGTTTCCAGGCAGAATTCACTATTTACATCATGGAAACGAATTTCACCTCCAATCCTGCGAATGTAATCTGAGCTACGCTTAAGGGTAGAGAAGTCACCACTCAACATCAAGCCTTCAGCGCTAATGATTGATTCATTATTTACAGGGCAACTGCCAATGGTTGTAGCAGTACATTCTCCGTAAGCGACATAAGCCGGTGGTCCATCAAATGATGTCTGAAAGGGTACCTCAACTCCTGCCATCGGAATAGGTAGAACGATAGCCGTAGCTCCTCCTTCACAGGTTGTAATATCATCAATGATCGGGTCATCAGCTAATTGCCCAATAGAAACCATTACCAAAGCGGATTCTCCATCACAAGGAGCGGAGCCGTCCAATTGGTATTCAAATTGATAAACACCATCAGCAATACCGGTAAAGTCTACAGCAGATGGATCACTGAGATCAACCCCCGTTGTCTCAAGATCTTCCCAGGTGCCTCCAGGCTGGAAGTTGATGATGTGTTCTTCAAGATTGAGTGTAGGGTCAGCTCCTGCCCCCCCTGGGCAATAGTAAGCGATAGAACCATCCATCATGGCCTGTATGGCTTCAGACACAGTGATAACTACTGGCTCGGCTTCACTTTCACAGCCATTGACGGTGCAGGTAACCCATACCGTTTCGGGGCTAGTGGCTGGGGTTGTACCAGCATCATAACTAGAGCCTGTCCCCAGTACATTTGCGGCTCCAACAGGGTCCGCATCGTAGAAGGTGTAACTCGGTAATTGGGGCGTAATGACAATTTTCATGTCTTCAATAGAGAAGCGTTCCAGTGGGCCGTCATATCCGCCAATACCATACTGTCCGTCGCCGCTTTTTACGCAGACTTTAATAGCTACTGTACCACCGGTAACTCCAGTCATCCGGAACGTTTGTGTATAGGCGCTTATTTGCCCTGCGTATTCTTGTTCGAGTGTTTCGACTCCGTCTATAATACTGTATACTCGGATATAGTCGTCGGGCTCCATGTAGCCGTAAGAACGGCGCAAGTCGACAGAAAGCGTAGCCAAGTCGCCCGGAGCGACAGAGATAGTTGGTGTTTCCACACAGAATTCGCTGTTGACATCCATAAAGTGCAGGCCACCAGCATATCTGAGAATGTAATCAGAAGCCCGCTTTAAGGATGTAAAGTCCCCCGTGAGAGTAAGGCCTTCCGCCGTTACAATAGCTTCATTGTTGGTGGGGCAGGTACCAATAGTCCCACCCGTACATTGCCCACGCGCTACGTATGTCAATGGACCGTCAAAGGCCGCATGGAAAGCTTCTTCCTGAGGGATATCAAACAAGGGTACATTGATCGTCACATCAGCACCTTCACAGACCGTAATGTCGTCTAGTACAGGAGCCGGTATTGTTGATAACTTCTTGACGTTTACGTAGTAACATTCAGGACCAGCGGTCTGGTATTTGAAGACGTAATCGCCATCAGGGATAGCAGAAAAATCCACACTGGCAGGATTGCTGATATCTGCACCGCTGCTAGTGGATTCTGTCCAGGTTCCGCCTACAGGATAAGACAAAATATGGCTCGGTAGATTTACTGGATCACCTGCTGAACAGGCATAAGTAGTGCTGATAATACAGGATACCTGACCAAAGGTAAAGTAGTCTCCATCGTTAAAGTCATAGGTAGTTAAACCACCAGCCAGTTCTATACTCGTAAGTGTTCCTGTGCTAAAATCACCATCACCGTCGGTATCGACCACCAAGTATTCGGCAGAAGGGTCTCCTGAACTGACCGTCACTGTTCCAACAGCACCTGTTTCCTGGATTTTCCATTGACGGGCCATTAAATCAAAAACGCCAACATTTTCGGTATAAGTAATAGCGGCTCCGTTATTACCCCAAAGCATAAAGCTGTTATCTGTATTAAAAACAGCACTATTAGAAGCATTATCGGCAGGTAAACCACCACTTTGATCGCCATAATAAATAGCAACTATTGAGCCATTCCGAACCGACTTTGACTGTTTCTGAATTAAATCAGAAGCATCATCACGACCAATTCCAGCAACATAATTATGGTAAGCACTATTCGTAGTAGTACCATTCCAAATAACCGTGCTTGAAGCACTTAGGTAATCATTTTCTCCTTCAAAGGTCGCAGCACCAGCGCCACCGCCGAGTGTACCTGAACCTAATAAAGTAACGCCATATTTGATGGCAAGGTAGGAGTTGATCCTTTTTCGTTCATTGCTATTAGGTGCCCAATCTGTGGCATAAACGACGTTTTCAGAGGTATATCCGCTATGCGCTTCACCTCCACCGCCTAGTGTTTCTGCACCAAAAAGATACCTGCCAGACATAGCTCCAATAAAAGGATTAGACGATGGCGTGTAATCATATCCATTGAAAGTAAATGAATTACCGCCAGCGGCATAATTCCAACAATGAGCAGTTAGTAAAGGCTCCGTTTGTGGATAACCTGCAACGGCAAAATCCCAACCAGGCTGCCCAGTTCCTCCGTTATCTCTTTGAAAGATGACCCTAATATCATTAGCAGCATTTCTATCTGTAATTAGGTTTAGACCTGGGTCATCATCCTGAAACGCATACATCTGTGGAACATCATAAACCGTAGTAGCGGGAAAACTTGAAACATTAAATACGGAACCAGGTGTAGTGGTGTTAGCAAAAATGTCATTTCCTGATTCAGTCATAGTCCACTTTCGAGAACCATTTGCAGTAGAGAGGAACGCAACACGAGGGTTGAAGTTATTAATTTCTCCGGGAGATACTTCAAGCGTCGGCATCCTAGCTACGGTGCCATTACCTGCTGCTAACATGTGTTTTCCATTTCCCGACTCATCATTCCATTGAGTATCACTAATTACACCATCAGCTTTATACCAAGCTACTAGGTTTGAAACGACCCCGCCTGGCGCAGCACTTTCTTTTCCAAAAGTAAAGAACTGGCCATCAGTTAGGTCAACAGTAACGATTAAGTTACCGTTACCATCGTCTACCAAAGGCGTCTCTGTTGGCGTACCTGTGCTAAAGTCTGCACTATTATGCACCAAGAGGTGGTCTGCGTTACCGGATACTTGAATAGTTACAATACCTACTGTTCCTGTTTCTTGTACTTTCCATATTCTTCCCATATGAAAATAACCAGCAGCTGGTAAGAATGTATTAGGAGTGTAGGCCGTAGTATAAGTAGCATTATTTCCATTATGCCCCCAAAGCATAAATTCTTTATCTGCTCCGAAAGTAGATACGTTAACTGCATTATTAACAGGTAAGCCTCCACTTTGGTCTCCATTGTAAATAGTGATTACACTGCTAGGGTTAATCGATTTAGATTGTTTTTGTAGCAAAGCAGAAGCATCATCACGAGCAATACCTGCTATATCATCATTGTACCCCGTATTTGCTGCCGTATTCCAAATTACGGAAGCATCAGAATCCAAATAATCGGCTACCGTTGTTTGATCTAATGTAATACCGTACTTGATAGCCATATAACTATCTACCCGTCTCCTTTCGGTTGGTGAGAGGTTTCTATTGTAAGCAATAAATTCACCTACGGTCCCTGTAAAACCGGCATCATCACCACCTGTTCCTGTACTATTATTAGCTCCTACAATATATCCCCCCATTGGTGACCCTGCGGTACCGTAGCTAGCAACAGCGCCTGTGTTTGCACCATTGTAACCTTTAGTCGTAGAAACATCCGTAAATTGATTATATGTTAAAGAAGGGAGCGTTGTACTATATGTACCGCCAGGATTCGCTAAATATAATAACGCACCGCTAGACGCTCTTCGCATAACTGTGAGATTAGCTGTATAAAATGCAGGCGAATCCCAGTTGGTTCCGTTAAATGTCGTGTTGTCTCTACCAATATTGAAGAATCGACTACCTGTCATACCTTCCTTCGTAAAGGTGAAGATATCATAGTTTGTTGTTCCTAAAGTAGTAGAAGTAATGTTTCCAATTTTCTGACTGGTTGCTGTAAATTCAACTGCTTTATTAAAGTTAAATAACGAAGCACTACCATCAATAACAGAAGGTAAAGGTCTTCCACCCAATTGGCCGGCACTGTTAAACTGTGCCAAGTCTTCCCATGCGGTTAATTCGCCAGTCGTACTAGGAGTAGTGCCAACATCAGCTCTAAGCCATAGGTTCAGGCCAGCAACAACACCTCCAGGTGCATAGCGTTCTCTACCAAATGTAAAAAAATCGCCATCAGCCAAATCAACTGTAGCTACTAAATTGCCATTGCCATCATCAGCTAGAGCTATTTCCATAGGTGTACCTACTGAAAAATCTGCGCCATTATGGACCAATAAATGTTCTGCGCCAGAAGGGCCATGTATAGTAACGGTCCCTACCATTCCTGCTTCTGCAACTTTCCAAATACGAGCCATATGGTAATAGCTTGAAGCTGGAACAAAAGTATTAGGAATATAGGCGGTAGCATAATCAGGTAAATTGCCATTATTCCCCCAAAGCAAGAAGCTTTTATCAGAAGCAAAAGACGTTGTGTTAGAAGCATTACTCGCAGGTAGGCCTCCGCTTTGGTCTCCATTATAGATAGCAACTATTGTACCTGCGCTAACGGATCTAGATTGTTTCTGATTTAATCCAGAAGCAGCATCTTCTCCTATCCCTCCAATATTATTATGGTAAGCTTGGTAAGCAACATCTGACGTTCCTCCCCAAATAATTGTGCCATCAGAACTTACATAATCATAATTAGTTGTTGGATTAGCAGGGTCATCATCCAATGTTGTACCCCATTTTATAGAGAAGTAGGAATTTACTTTTTGACTTTCAGCAGCCGTTAGGTTACGACTATAAACTGCTATTTCACCAATGGGGCCATCCCATACTTCAACAGCTTCATAAGATCCAATCTGAAATTGATTAGCAGCTGGTGCGCCATTAGCAAAACTACTCTCGCGTAACTCCATGGTAGGAGCAGTATTGATTTGACCATCAAAGACTACGTCTAAGCCTGTATTGCTTGATGTATTAGAGGGCTCATTGGCCATATCCCATTCCCAACCCCATATATGAAACTGGCTAGCTACAGGGCTTGTAGGGTGATCATTACGAATAGGAGAAGAGCCATTACAGTAACCCAGTGGTTTGCCGCTTGATGCCGCTACTCCTAAGTGAGGGTTATCAACCCCAAATACCACTAAATTATCAAAACCGGTACCTGGTGAATTATTTGCAGCAGCTCCAAATACAGAACCGCCAGGTTCTGTTCCTGTCATAAACGGTGCAATTTCCATTCCATCATTAGCACCATCAAAGGTCACTGTTGGGTTAAAATTTGAAGTGCTTGCAGCATTGGTATAGAAAGGATCGCGATTTGCAGCAGTAACCGTCATGTTATTGTTGTTGCCACTTTGATCATTCCAGGTATTTACAGCGGTACCATCTGCGGTTGAGCTGGTTCCTGAGTCACCTTTCACCCACAACTGCAAGGCTCCGGCTACACCACCAGGGGCTTGTAATTCATTCCCGAAGGTGAAATAATCACCATCATTAAAATCAACCGTTGCTACCAAGTTTCCGTTGCCATCGTCTGTTAAAGCAATTTCGGCAGGTACGCCTGTAGAAAAGTCAGCGCTATTATGAACCAAGAGATGCTCCGCACCCGTAGCTCTAGGAACACCAACGGTAACCGTGCCTATTATGCCCGTTTCACTAACCTTCCAAATCCGATCGTAGTGAAAATAACCAGCAGCAGGTGAGAAACTATTGGGGATATATGAAGTACCATAACTTGCTGAAGCATTGTTATTTCCCCAAATAAGTGAAGCAAGATCATTAGAAAAAGTATTGGCATTATCTGGGTTCTGACTAGCCAGCCCTGTTCCAATCCCAATTGTTACTAAAGCATCTATGCCGCTCGTAGGCGAATTATCTTCGATGCCAATTGCCTGCTTTTGATACAGACCGGAGGCATCATCACGTACAATACCAGCTACATTGTTATGATAAGCAGTATTGGCGGTGTAATCCCAGGCTTTAGTACCATTAGAAAGAATATAATCTCCTTCTATAATCGTAGCATCATTATCTACCGTACGCAGGGTTATTCCATACTTAATGGCTAAATAAGAGCTTACTTTTTGCAAGTCAGTAGTAGAAAGCTTGGTATCGTAGGCGATAACTTCCATGATGCGACCGTCCCAGTTTTCGGCGCCACCACTTGCGCCACCGACGTGAGCTTCAATACCAAATTGAGTGGTATTTGCTATATCCATCGTGGTGCTTATTTCCTCTCCCTGATAAAAGAAGGAGAGGTCATTAGCAATCGTGTTTTCGTTAAGGCCACGTAGCCCCCAAATCATGGGCTTGTCAATAGGCAATTGTCCCCCCGTAAAAATATCGACATTAGAAGGGGCACTGCCATCACAAAATGGGCTAATGAAATTACTTTGTAAGTCCATCGTTGGATCGTTAGCATTGTCTCCAAACGAATAAAGTGTTCTTACACCGCTTAATACATCGGTAATCCCTACAGCAATCATAGTTAAATCGCTGCCTATTGGAACAATCCGATTCTGGTTCGTCATATAATCACCAGCGAAATCCAGGGAAGTGTTGTAATTCGTCTCTTTCGTGCCTGCAACAACAACCGGTGCATCGGCAGGTGCCGCAGTCAAATGAAGTAGCTGGGTTGATAGATCATTCCATTGGATTACAGGATCTCCATCGTTGGCAGCAGTCGTACCCGCATCTGAGAAGATACTAGCATCTGCTCTGGCCCATTGTGCAAGGCCTACCGTCACACCACCCGGTGCACAAAGCGGCCCGGCTGTCCACAACGAGAAATGCTCGATGTCACTGAGGTGGATCGAGTTATTTTCAGTATCAACGATACTATTGGCGTGCGATTGCCAGGTTTCTCCATCATCCTGAGAGGAATAGAGGACCAGGAGGTCTTCCGCAAGACCATTCAACTCACTTTCGTGGTATTGAAAGGTTAGGGTAGCATCAAGTTGAGTATTATTTTCTGGGTGAATACCCACCACTTTGGTAATGCTCTTTTGTTGGGCAAGCATTACTGAATGATCGAATAATTCGATCTCGGTATTTCCCATGCTTTGTTGTGCGCTGAACTGTATGCCTACTTCAGGCATGTCCACCACTTCAGTAGCATCCAATACAAGCTGAAATTGCTGTACAGGGACTTTTGTATCTTGTTGGGAAGTATATAAAATCACACTGACTCCTAAAAGGAGTAAACTAAAAATGCCAAGACTTAGCCTCGCATTTATCTTTTGTAGAGAAGTCTTCATAGACGTATTTTTCACGAGATAGAGAAATAAAATAGGTTGAAATTTACCTGGCAGGGGACATACTTATGACTGCTCTACGCTAGGTTGTTAACGTAGAGGAATTGCAGTATTCGCCCCCTGCTCAGGAAATTAAAAACGACCAAAAGTGTAAAAATCAGATAGAAAAAAATAACAAATTGTTTTGAATTCAATTAAACTTCAAAACAACCTTCTTCATTAAAACATCATCTATGAAGTGTTTTGAATGAGGAAAAAATCAAAAACAGATAATTCGCTTATCAAAGGTTTTCCAGCATTTGACAAAGCATGTCTTTGTATGATTTTTTTTCTATAAGCAACGTTAAATATATTCATGATGTAAAAATTTTAATGTGATACAATTCATTCCGTCTCTAGTCAGTACACGCTCTCCGTTTTCATGAAAGAACAATCATGCTTTGTGAAAAGAGGCGGGGTGTCTTTGTTAATCAAAAATACCCCCCGCCAGCCCATAATCACATAAAAAAAATCTCTTTCAAGCACTTGATAAAAATAAAACTTGCCGATTATTAAAAAACACAAATCATTTAAAATCAGTCACTTACACCTTCTTTAGCTTCAAGAAAAATGTCAGAAAATTAAATCCTCCTAAATAAGTTCTGAAACCGAACGTAATGATAGAGGTAATGCCCATCTCGATGGATTAGGTATTCACCAGGAGACAGTACCGCCTGTTCTGAAATTCCTAAGGCAGTTGCAATTTCTGAGGGTAGTGACAAATCGGATCTAAGGAGCATTTTCCCATTCGTGAAGCACTGCTTCTTTTCCTGAAAGGAAAGCTGTCTTTGATCAAAAATCACTTGCAAGTGCCGATTATCTACTAAGTTTAAAAACCCATTGATGCGGATACCTTGGCAGCCCGAACGCTTTACCTGTCTTGTTGCCATAATTTGACAAATACCCGATCCAGAACAATTTCTTCGTGGGTCTCCAAATGTCACTCCAACACTTACCCATTTCTTACTAGGAATGGTTTCTTCTGGCTGAGAAATGAGTGTAAAAGAAGGTTTTGTAGTTGTTGTCCATACTGGTAATTTCATTTTTTTTAAAAAGTTGGATTTTTAAGAATCAGGGTATGACATTTGTTTTACAGAACTAAGGAATAAACGTGTCTCCGATAATTACCCTAGCTGTGAATTTCGTTGTTGAATACGGTGTAAAATTTTTCATGGTTATGATCTTTTCTGTGATATTGAATACTTCAAAATTCGTCAGTTATTAGCCTGACACAAAGACAGCAAAGCAATGACAAGCATCTTAAAGAAGCCAGTTCTGACTCACCCTAAAAAAACACAATCACTGACAATCAACAGGTTATGACTTTACCAGGTAAAAAACAAAGCACATTAATAGGTAAGAAAAGAAGGCCTTAACAAACCAAGACTGGTTGTTGACAGGTACTCCTATTAAAGAAGTTTTAAGGCCTAGAATGAGGATATCTTACTCGCTTTTTTGGCGGCGAACTTTTATGATCGTCTGCCCGAGCATACCAAGGGTTGTTTCCCAGAGTAATTCGTAAGGGATAATTTCAATTTTGTGAAATTGCTGCGAGAATTCACTACTAACACCTCTCAGTTTATCCCAATATTTCTTAGTATGGCGTTCTACCGCTGTGCGATGAAACCCTACTTGTGGAATAACTAACAATAATTTTATAAAATAATAAGAACGAATAGTTTCGGGCGTCATTAAATAGCGAGAACAGTATTTTTCGATGGTTTCGATACGATCAATACTAAGGTCGTATTTTCCTTTTTGTAGATAGAAAAGAATTTGAACTACGAGGATCGCAATGTTCATGCCCTGCTTATCTTTTGAATAAAGCGGAATGCTATTGAGGAAACGTTGAATACGAAAAGGAGTAAAATTCCTATCCTCTTCATTCGCTTCTACTTTTCCTAAATCAATCATCAAATGCAAGTATGCCTGGTAGATTTCCCACATCTCTTGTACATACTCGGGTAAAAAAGAAAATCGCTTATGATCGATTGCTGTAGAGAACAGTTGGTAAGCCTCCTGAAACCTACTGGTATGCATCGCTAATAAGAATAAATACTCCAGGTTATTGAACCAGTTAAAGGTCCCATCCTGAGTAAGCTGCTGACTCAATTCTGCAACCTGGCGAGCCTTGTCATAGTCTTCCAGCTGGATATATGCGACCAACTGATGATGATAACAGAGTTGGATGGGGGTATTAGCTGCAAAGGGCTTATCTTTAAAAAAACCAATGACCTCTTCGCAAATGGGTAAAGTAGCAGGGTAATCATTGGTGCAGGTGTACTGGAAGAGGCGAATAAGCGCAGTAAAAAGATGAAACTTATATGAGGTACATTTTTCAAGTTCGGGAATGAGCTCTTCACAATAAAGCGCTGCCTGCTGTGCTAAATGAGGCTTAGGAGATTTCTTGTTGACAAATTTCAGAATAACTTGGGAGTAATATCGCTCTACCTTACCTTCTAAGCTGGTAATACCTTCATAAGCGGTTCTTTTCTTATCATAATAATTGTAGCGCTTTTCATCTCCGATCCGCGTACTATAATGCAAGCAAAGTGCCCTGGTAATCATCAAATTGAGTTCACTAAACTCGTAGTGCTCACATTTTTTGAGTAGCTTTTTTAGTAATTCAATTGCTGATTTCTGAGCATTTTTGGCTAGTAGTATTTGAGCTGCTGCATAATCTTTATGCGCTTCAAAGAAGGAGACCTGCCGATCGGAGTGGTTGGCCTGATACGGATCGATAAAAAACAAGGTATTCAGAAGCTTTTCCTTCAGCTTGGCCTTGAGGTTATTAAAAGCGCTTTTGGAATCCGAATCTGGATATAGTAAACTGAAGGCTTCCTCATCAGTATTAACATCTCCTTTGCTGATGGCAGAAAAGAGTCGATTTACTTTCGATTTACTGTGTTTTTTTGTGTTTAATAACTCAATGTGGCTCATTCTGTTCTGGTTTATGACATAAACCAGTTCGCGTAAATTTTCCATGTGATTATTTTTAAAGTAGGTCGTATAAAAAAACAGTAATCAAGTCGTCATTGGGGCAACTATCAATTCTTAAAAAATCGGTAAAATTTACGGGATGGATTTATTCGATAAACGGTGAATACATACATAATCCCCAATAAGAGATTAGCAATATATTCACCTAACAACAGCAACAAACCCCAACAATACGTTACTAACAAAGAACACTATTTCAAAGCATCCATTTCGGCAAAAAGGGCACTCAAAAAGGAAAACCTACTAAACAAATAGGAAATAAAAAGAATAGACACCGCTTCCTAATCCAATATCGCTTTCTGACAATATCGAAGCAATTCTGTTGACACCGTGCAGGAAACTTTCACCATCAACAAAAGGCAAAAAAATAGCCAGACCCCAATGGTCTGGCTAGAAAATCATTAATTGTATGAAATTTTTAAAACAAGGGGTAACATCTACGGACCTGAGGGGATAAGCCAGCAAATGCCAAATATCATCAGTCGGACAACCTACTACACGAGAAGAATTTCAATCTACAAATTAACAGAAATAGGCAGAACCAATTCGGCAAAAAAGGCACGCTTTTCGGCAATTTCTTATTTCAACATCTCTGATGGCGACTTACCATAGATCATCTTGAAAGATTTAGAAAAATAAGCCTTACTCTGAAAACCAACGGCGTAAACCAATTCGGCAATGGTTGGATAGCGTTTTTCTTCTAACAACCGATAAGCCAATTGCAGCCGTGTCTGAAGAATATATTGACTTGGCTTAAGTCCTGTACAATCTTTTAGCTTATCTCGGAAGCTACGTTCAGACATCGCCATCTCACGTGCCAAGTCCCCTACTTTCAGTTGGGGGTTTCTAATTTTTTGGGCTAGCAATGCCTCTAAATCTATCAACCATAGTTCATCAAAGCTGGGCCCTGGTAGCAGTGGAGCCTCTACCAGAGAGGAGGATGCTTCCTTCTTTCCTGAAACAACTGCAGCCTCAAAGGCTGCTTTGCGTTTTTGTTGATTGCTCAATAAATTGTGAATCCTGGCGATTAACTCATTCTCCTCAAAAGGTTTAGAAAGGTAAGTATCCACGCCTAGACGCAAACCATAAAGCTGGTCGGCTTGCTCAGAGCGGGCTGTAAGTAGAATAAACGGCAGCCCCCACTGTTGAGGCTGGCTACGCACTGCTTTTAATAGTTCAAAACCATCCATTCGAGGCATCATTACATCAGATACTACTAAATCTACTGTCTGCTGGTTCAACACACCCAGCGCTTCTAAACCATCGCTAGCTTGAACCAGACGATAATAAGGCCTAAGAATTTCCAGCAGATAAGCTCTAAAGTCATCATTGTCCTC
>NZ_JBOEFX010000027.1:0-12926 GCF_050633125.1 Lewinella sp. | reverse complement strand
ATGTTGGGCGCAGTGGCCCAACTCTCATCCAAATCTCCGTCTGCTACCTTTAGGTTAACCCTTACGATCTGGTCTGCATAATGATGCTGGCGATCAAAGCTGTACTCTTTTTGTACGTATAAAAAAAGTGCCATCGCTGCCGTCATTCCCACCGTGAGCCCCAACAGGTTGAGGAGCGAGAAAAAGCGGTGTTTGCGCAGTTGGCGCCAAGCTAATTTCAAGTGTAACATGAGGTGAAATTTAGTCGTTTTTTAATGCTTCAACAGGGTTTGCCAGCGCTGCTTGCGTAGCTCGGATACCTACCGTGACGGCCGCCAAAAGCAGCACGCCAAGGCCTGCTCCCAAAAGCGGTGTGGGTGTTAGATCAATCCGGTAAGCGAAATTTTGTAGCCATTCCGTACTTCCATACCAAAAAAGCGGAACCACCACCACAAAGGCAATCACTAACAAAAACAGGAACTGACGGCTCAACAAAAGCACAATTTGCCCCAATGAAGCGCCCAGCACCTTGCGGATACCAATTTCCTTAACGCGCTCCGTGAGCAATAAACTTACCAAACCAAACAAGCCCAGCCCAGCGATAAAACAGGCCAATAGTGTAAATACCCCAAATAGCTTACTGAGCTGCACTTCTGATTTAAACAATTCATTGTAATTCTCATCCAAAAAGCTGTAGCGCAAGGGCACATCCGGCTCAAAGGCCGACCAACTGTTTTCTACATGAGCAATGGCTCCAGCAACATCCTCATCACTCAGGCGGATACTGATGTAATCCTTGAAGACAAAATCCTTGAAATAACAAAAAGCCAGTGGTTCGATTTCCTGATGTAGCGATTGCAGATGAAAATCCTTGACGACACCAAGAATTTGCAATCGTTCCTCATCATCACGCCCCTCGTTTTTGATAAGTACATGGCCGATAGGGTTCTCCAATGCTAGTTTTTTCACTGCTGCTTCGTTGAGAATCACGCCAAGGGAATCACGGCTATTCCCAATTTTAAAATTTTCTCCCGCTAACAGTTCCAGATCCAATGTGGGCAAAAAGGTATCATCGGCTAGTATCCAATTTAAGCCAGCACCTTCCGAATTCCCTTCAGCACGGAAGTCGCGTATTTGATAAACGGGTTGGCCAGGTAATCCATTAGAAAAACCTACCTCTGTGACCCCAGGATGGCGCAGTAGTTCTTCCTTGAAAACATCTTTTCGTTCCTCAATCTCTCTATCATTTTCGATGACCAGGAGGTTGTTTTTTGCAAAACCTAATTCTTTATTTTGGAAATAGTCTACCTGCTGATAAATGAGCCAGCTGCCGGCCATCAGCACCATCGACAACACTAGCTGTACCACAAGCAGACTATTGCGCAAGCTATAATCTGAAATCAACTTCACCTGCCTCCCACGCAAAGCATTCATGGTAGTAGATCGGCTCAAAAACAAGGCAGGGTAGGCCCCAGCTGCCAATCCGGTAAACAAGCACAGGCCCAAGAGTTTTATCCAAAATATCGGCTGGATAAAAGCATCTCCTTTTATAGTTGCTCCCAGCCATTGTGCAGCTCCTTCCTGCCAACCAATAATCAATACCAAGGCCAACCCGCCAGCCAACACAGCTGTAACCACCGACTCCGACAAATGCTGCCTTACCAAACTGCCGTAGCTGGCCCCCAACACTTTGCGGACACTCGTTTCGGCAGCCCGGCGCGTAGCCTGGGCTGTAGCCAGGTTGATAAAGTTAATAATCGCCATAAAGAGCACCAAGTAGGCCGCCCAAAGGAAGAGCCCTACGTAGGTAGCATTCCCATTGGGGCGCATCTCCCGCAGGTAATTTGAAGTCAAGTGAATATCAGTGATCGCCTGTAATGGATAATCGAAATTTGCCTTCGCCAGCAGCTCCGGATTCGATTCCGCCATGGGCATACTGGGAAGTGTTTTGGTCTCTGCAATATTTTTCAGTTTAGCTTGTAATTGCTCACGTGCTCCTGGAGTAAGGGCTTTGGTACGCAAATAAGTATGCATCACATTCCAGGTCCAAACCTGATTTCGGTACAAGTCATCAGGATAAGAGCTGGCTGAAATCAGCATCGTGAACTGAAGGTGACTGTTGGCTGGTTGATCTTCCATTATTCCGGTAATCGCCCAAGGTGTACCGGCATCTTTGCCTCCCAGCAACTGACGGCCCAATACTTTGCCATCGCGAACAGCTTCCTCGCCGAAATAGCGTACCGCTGTCGAACGCGGCAACACTACACTGGCAGGTTCAGCAAAGGCCGTTGCCGGATCACCAGCAATCAGTCCGTAATTGAGTACCTTGAAAAAGTCTTTATCAACGGCAAAAGCTTTGGTTTCCCGAAAAACCTTCTCCAAATCATTATCTGCACGCATGGTGAAATCCGACCAGTAAAACACCCGGCAGATGGCTTCCACCTCCGGCACATCACTCCTGATAGCTTCCGCCAACGGTGGGGGTGTAGTAGCGTAGCGCTCCTCCTTTCCTTCAAAGCCCCACAAGGTATTTACCCGAAAAACTTCATCAGCTTTCTCGTAAAACTGGTCATAGCTACGCTCGTATTGCACATGGTCTGTGATCAACAAGAAAGTGGCCATCCCTACGGCTAAACCCAAAACATTGAGTAACGTAGTTCGGCGATTTTTCAACAGGTAGCGAAGGGTGATTTTCATGGTTCTTGTTTTTGGTGCTCATCCCGATTCCTCGGGATTCGCGGTTGTGCTCGTTCCTCGCGGTTGTACTCGCTGCGCGAGTGGGTTTTTGTATTACCTATGGTCTAAACTCGAAAAGTCGGAAAAGCCTCCCCCCCGTGAGCGCCAGCGAACACCCCCACGAGCGTAAGCGAGTACAACCGTGAGCGCCAGCGAACACTCCCACGAGCGCAGCGAGTACAACCGTGAGCAAAGCGAACACTAATCTCTCCTAATCGCATCCAACGGATTGGCTACCGCCGCCCGGAGGCTTTGTAATCCTACCGTCAATAGCGCGATTCCGGTGGCTAAACCGCCAGCCAGGGCAAACATCCACCAACTTAGTTCTATTCGGTAGACATAATCTTCTAACCAGTTTTGCATCAGCCAGTAAGCGATAGGCGTTGCAATGACCAGCGCAATAATAACCAGCTTCAGAAAGTGAGCAGAAATCAACTGAACGATGCTGTAAATGGTGGCTCCCAGTACTTTGCGAATCCCAATCTCGCGAGAACGACGCTCGGCCACGTAAGCCGCCATTCCAAATAAACCGAGGCAGCTAATGAAGATGGCCAAGATCGTAAAGAAGCCCGCCAAGCGGCCAATTCGCTGCTCCTCGCCAAATTTTTGCTCGTGCATCTCGTCCAAAAAAGCGTAGTCAAATACGTTGACGGGATCGTATTTAGTGTAGACCTTTTCAACTGCCGCCAGCGTTTCCTCCGTACCTGCTGTGGGTTTCATTTTGAGAGTAGCATACTGCGAACGCTCATAGTCGATAAAAAAGATCGTTTGCTTTACAGGCGTATATGGCGACTGCGTAATCATGTCCTCCACAACACCAACGATGGTGTAGGTCTCGTCTTCTCCCCACTTTATTTTTTGACCAATAGGGTCGGCCAGTCCCATGTATTCTTTTGCTGCTTTGTTGATGACAAAGCCCATCGAGTCGGTCGCAAATTCTCGGGAGAAATCTCTGCCTTCTACGATATTCCAGTCCATGGTTTTCCCAAATTCGTGCGAGACGCGCAGCGTTACAAACTCATCTTGAAAACCTTCTGCTTTACCCGGCCAGGATAGCCCGCTATTGGTCACAAAGGTGCTGGTGAGTGGAGCTTCCGACTTGGCGACTTCTTCAATAAAGCCCGTATTCAGCAAGTCTTCACGGAAGGTATCAAAGCGTTTGTCGAGTTCAGGACTCCGCAGGTTCAAGCCAATCAAACCTTCGTTACTAAAACCAATGGGCCTGTTTTTGGCAAAATTTATTTGTTGAAAAACAACGATAGTTCCTACGATCAGCACCACGGAAACCGTAAACTGTAGTACGACGAGTACCTCCCTCGGGCGATTATTAACGGCACCTTTTTTCATCATCCCTTTAATGGCGTTTATTGGTGCAAAGGAGGACAAATACAAGGCCGGATAGCTGCCAGCCAGAAAGCCCGTCAAAACACAAAATCCGGCACAAAGCAACCAAAAGACAGGCGAATTCCATTGCACTACCATCTCCTTATCCGCCAACTGGCTGAAGAAGGGCAACAGTACGGTTACCAAGCCCAACCCAACTAGGCCGCCACCAAAAGCCAAGAGCAATGACTCGCTGTAGAATTGGCCGATCAATTGGCTTCTGCGCGAACCCATCGTTTTACGGATACCCACTTCGCGGGCGCGTTGCTCAGAACGAGCCGTACTAAGGTTCATGAAATTGATGCAAGCCAACAGCAACACAATGAAACCGATCAACGCAAAAGAGCGCACATAAGTGATCCGCCCACCAGCACTCACACCGTTTTCAAACTCAGAGTGTAACCGCCACTGCGACATCGGGTGCAAAAACAGTTCTGGTTTAAATCGTAGGCCTTCTGCTTCGCTCATCCGTTCCTGCTTCAGTTTTTCAATCGCAGTGGAGACTTCCGCAAAGGTTTTACCTTCTTTCACTTCTACCAACACCTGAAACCAGCTGTTGCCCCAGCTTACCCATTCAGGCAGACCTTGTTCATAGAGCAGCCAGCTTCCCATAAAATCCATATCGGCATAGCTAGAGTTCTTCGGCAAATCTTCGTAGACACCTGCAATGGTCACCTGGTTTTCTTCATTCAGGTTTAGTACTTCCCCTACGGCGTTTTCAACACCAAAAAAATTGCGAGCCGTTGTTTCCGACACCAAAATTGCATCTGGGTTATCTAGTACGGATCGAGTGCCGTGTATTACATTTAGCCCTAGTAATTCCGGCCCACCGGGTTCACTGAAAATGCCATTTTGGTTGAGCAGCTTTTCGCCTTTGCGCAAAGTATTTACATTGTTAAAAGAGGTCATCACTACGGCATCAAAATGACGGCCGTAATCGTCACGCAGCACATCAGCTGATTGTTTGGGCTGGCTCCACCAGGTTTCTACCACGCCTTCGAAGGTGTGATTTTGCATCACGCAAGCTATCCGTTCGTACTTGTCGTGGTATTTATCGAAGGAAACCTCCTCCCAAATCCAAATGCCAATGATGATAGCCACCGCCATTCCTACCCCCAAGCCCATGATATTGAGTAGGGTAAAAAACTTGTTGTTGCGTAAATGCCGATAGGCAATTTTGAAATAGGTATGGAACATGGTTATTGGATTTAACGTGAATGATTTAAGGGTAGGACTATTCGTTTTTCAATGCTTTCACTGGGTTAGCCAACGCCGCTTTTACACTTTGCAAGCCTACTGTAACAAAAGCAATCCCCAAGGCTAGGCCACCTGCCAATAAGAAGACCCACCAAGATATCGTGATGCGGTAAGCAAAGTTTTGCAGCCATTGATCCATAAAATAATACGCCAACGGAGAAGCCACTAACAGCGCAATCACCACCAGTTTGAGGAAGTCTTGAGAAAGCAACTGAACCAAACCAGCAGTGCTAGCCCCCAGTACTTTGCGAATACTAATTTCCTTGCGGCGTTTTTCCACCAGATAAGCCGCCAGGCCAAACAAGCCCAGGCAAGCAATGATAATCGCCAAGGTTGTAAACAGGACAAATACCCTCCGAGCTGTAGTTTCTTGGGTATAAAGTTTGGCCCACTCCCGGTCTACAAAAAGGTAAGAAAGCGGTACATCTGGTTGAAATTGATTCCAGATACCTTCTATTTGCCCAAGCGCAGCCTGAGGGTTACCTTCTGCTAAACGAACACTGATTTGAGGCTGCGCTGCGCCGTTTGCATTACGATCTTTGTGAACAAAAAACAATGGCGAAATACCGTGGTGCAAGGATTGAAAGTGGTAATCTTTTAAAACTCCTACTATCTTGTAAACAGAAGGGTTCTCCGGATCGGGGTTCAACCATCCATCAGAGGTAGAAAGACGTTGACCTATGGGATCTTTCAAGCCCATTTCACGAACTGCGGCTTCGTTGACCAATACGGAAAGGGTATCCGCGAATTCTTTAGAAAATTCACGCCCCGCCACCAAGTCCATTTTCATACATTCTACATAATTCTCCCCTACGATCAGGCCGCTACCAGTGGTCATTTCATCTGCGCCAGGTGGTTGGAATGATACTCCAAAATAGAACTGTCCAGGCACTGAATTGCAAGAACTCGCTGCTACAACTCCCGGTAGTTTTCCAATTTGCTCAAGAAAGGTTTCCGATTGCTGGCTTGTCATTCCGCCTGCATTTTGCAGGGTCACTAGACTCTCTTTGTTAAAACCTAAAGACTTATTCTGCGTATATTGTAATTGTTGGTAGATCAGGATCGTCGCAACAATCAGGAAAATGGAAATCGCAAATTGACATACCACTAATGCGTTTCGCAAACCTCCTCCTTTCGTATTTTGTAACAAACGCCCTTGGAGTACCTCAATTGGCTTGAACGAAGAGAGAAATACGGCCGGATAAAAACCAGAAGCCAACCCCGTAAGCATTGCCACTCCTGCCAACAGGCTGAGGCTAAATGGCGCTAATAAAATACCACGACTCAGGGTTTTCTCTGTCAGCGCATTGAACCAAGGCAACGCCAAGCCTACAATAATCCCGGCAATCAATGCCGCGATTCCACTGATCAAAAGGGCTTCGACCAAAAACTGAATCACCAACTGGCTCTTTTCAGATCCCAATGTTTTTCGGATACCTACCTCTCTGGCCCGCCCTGCCGAGCGTGCTGTAGAAAGGTTGATAAAATTGATCCCCGCAATGACAATGATAAGCAATGCAATCAGGGAGAAAAAATAAATGCGACTCCGCGACCCTGGTGGTTTTATTTCTCCTTCCTGTATGGAATCAAGGTAAATATCCCCCAGATTTTGCAAGGTATAATTGTATCCGTTCCCCTGTTCTTGGTAGGTCGCATAATCCACCCCAAAGTGGTTGAGCACCGGCCCTGAGACATATTTTGCCACCAGGTCAGGGAACTTAGTCTCAAGCTGATCCGCTTGGGTTTTCTCATCCAACAAGAGATAAGTCATCGCAGAAAAACTAACATAATCGGGGTCACCCGCCAAGAAACCCATCGAGGTAGAGGAAACCAAAAACTCAAAAGAGAGGTGTGAATTAGAAGGCACATTTGCACATACGCCGGTGATCGTAAAATCATCATCCCCCTGTACCTGATCCAGCGGGCTGCCAATAATATTCGAGCTGGCCCAGTTTGATCCAAAATACTTCAGAGCCATATCCTCTGTGAGAACAATGCTATTAGGAGCACTGAGCGCTGAGGCAGCGTTGCCTGCCAATAGCGGAATATCAAAGAATTCAAAAAAGGTAGAGTCCGACCAGATAATATTGTCTTCTCTGTAGGTATTGTCTTCTTTACGCAATAACATGTTAGCCGGGCCAAAGAAAAACAGACGGCAGGTTTCTTCTACTCCCGGATACTCTGTGGCCATAGCTTCGGCGTAACCTGCCGGAATAATCGCATACTGTCGGCTGCGGTCAGGGTATTTACGTTCAAGTGCTACACGGTAAATACGATCAGCTTTGGTATTGAATTTATCATAACTGAGTTCGTCTCTAATGTAAAGTACTAGGAATAAAAACCCTGCTATGCCAATAGCCAGCCCTAGTATATTGAGCATCGTAAAACCAGGCTGCCGTTGCAGATTGCGCCAAGCAATTTTTATGTAATTCTTAAACATAGTCTTAGCTTTTATTATTCTTAAAACAATGGCATTACTCCGCTATTCCCCTCGCAAATTGTCGGAAGGATTCATTAATGCAGCACGCAAGGCTTGCAGACTTACGGTAAGGAAAGCGATTACCATCGTCAACAAACCGGTCAGTCCGAAAACCCACCAGTGTATTGGTGTGCGATAAGCAAAATCCGCCAACCACTGCTGCATCCCGAAATAGGCAATAGGAGAAGCGATTAGCACCGCCATCCCTACCAGTAGCAAGAATTCCTTCGAAAGTAGCGTCACTAAATTTTGAATACTTGCTCCCAGCACCTTGCGAATACTCACCTCTTTCTGTCGCTTTTCGGCAGCATAAACAGACAGACCAAAAAGCCCCAGACAGGCAATAACAATTGCCACAAAAGTGAAGGTGCCAATGATCCGAGATAAAGTCTGCTCCGTTTGATATAACTGGGCAATATCATCCTCTAAAAATGAATACTTGAAAGGTAAATCTGGAATTACCCTCTCCCAACTAGATTGGGCTTGCGCCAAAAAACGGCCATAATCCTCCGTATTAACATCTGCAATGAGAAAGGATAAATTTTCCGGTGCCGAAGCAATGAGCATAAATGGTCTAAGCTCATCCGTTAATTTTTGATACATGACGTTCTCCATGACCCCCACAATGGTCATGCTCATCCTGTTTTCTTCAAAATCAGAACGCAAAACCGTCCCCAGGGCCTCGGCAATGGGGATTTGTAGCTCATCCAAGAGCGCCTCATTGACCATTATCCGAAAGTTGCTCCCATCGACAACCGTATCCATCAAAGTGAGTACTCTTCCTGCAAGGAGGTCAATTTTTAAAGCATCCAGATAGTGTTCGTCGGCATAGTCGAGCCAGGCAATTTTCGATTCATCCATACTTTGCCCCGGCTTGTATAGGGCAATATCACGAGAGAGGGATTTTCCTGGTAACTGAAGCATTGCCGAAACATTGCGCACCTGAGGCATTCGCCTCAGTTCATCCCCTAGGCCTGCCACAGCGCTACCGTCACGAGCGCCCTGCAAATCAAAAACAACCTTTTGTGTGGCCTCAAACCCTAAATCTTTATTCAACAAATAATCTACCTGTGTATGAATAATCAAGGCTCCAATGATCAACACAGAAGCCACTGTCATCTGACTGACAACCAGCCCTTTGCGCAGCAAGGAAGCACTACCGTGATGGCTGGTTACGTGTTTGAATAAAGCAATAGGTTTAAATGCCGACAAATAGAGGGCAGGATACCCACCCGCCAGTACTCCCGTCCCTAAGGTTATCCCAAACAGCAGTAGCAATGTTTTCCCGGAAAGGGAAATAACGACCTCAGCTCCTGTAAGTTGATTGACAATAGGTAATAGAAGCTCTGTCAGTGGCAAGGCCAAACCTACGGCTAGAAAAGACAAGAGTAAACTTTCTACCATAAACTGGCTAAAGAGGCTGCGGCGATTAGCACCCACGACCTTCCGTACACCTACTTCCTGAGCCCTTCGGGTAGCACGTGCCGTTGTCAGGTTCATAAAATTAATGCACGCTACCAACTGAATAAACCCTGCAATAGCCAAGAGTAGGCTCAAGAAAGTCTTACTTGTATTCCCGGGGGTATCACCATTCAAATTCGTTTGGGTATGAATAGCGGTGATGGCTTGCAGCTTCAATTCTTTCTTCATTCCTGATTCGCGGAGTTGGTCGCCTCCGTGTTGTTGCAAAAATGCGGGAAACTTAGCAGCCAATGCATCGGCATCCGTTCCGGGAGCCAAACGTACATAACCGTACAAGAAATTATTGCCAGCCCAAGAGGTATTTTGGCGAACAAACTGCCCTACGTCACCTGAGTTCATGCTCATAAATAAATGGCTATTCAAATGCGAATCGCCCAGGCTGTAATCAATCACACCGGTCACTTTAAAAGGTACTGCCTCACTCCAATCGCCAATCGCAATAGTTGCTCCTAAGGCACTCCCTGTACCAAACAAGCGTTTAGCCAAGGTTTCAGAGATGACAACCGAAAAAGGTTCCACCAAAGCTGTTGTGGAGTTACCTTCTACAAAATGGTATTGCAAAACCTCAAAGAATGTACTGTCTACATAATAGCCTGCGTCTTCGTAGCAAACCTCTTTTTCTACCCGCAGCAGTTGTTGCTCTACGCCAAGAGGTTGACAAGCCCGTGTAGCCATCAGTACCTCTGGAAAATCAACCTGCATGGCCGGTGGAATCGGTGGCGAGCAAGTAGCCATATCCATAATTTCCTTGCTCTCGCCCAGCGTTAATTCACTTGTGACACGGTACACCTCTTCCGCATTCTCATGGTGTAGATCGTATCCATAATGATGCTGAACATACAACACCATGTATAAGCAACAAATCGTACCCAATGTAAGCCCCAGCAGATTAATTCCGCTAAAAGTCTTGTGTCGCCAAAGCGTCCGTATCGCTATTTTGAGATGGTTGTAGAACATGGTTTAATTTTATTTATCCAGCAATAGCAATCCACTTTTACTCATTGCGCAATGCCTCTACCGGGTTGGTCAATGCCGCCCGCAAAGCCTGCCCACTGACGGTCAACAACGCTATAAACAGTAGGGCTACTCCGCCAATGACAATCGTCCAGACATTCATACTGATCCGATAGGCAAAATTATTCAGCCAGTTACTCATCAACCACCAAGCCACCGGCCCGGCAATCAGCAGGGAGATAAGAATCAGCCGAATCATATCAGAAGAAAGCAAAGCCCAAAGACTCGTCACCGAAGCCCCCAACACCTTGCGCAAACCTATCTCCTTGCGGCGCTGGCGCACCATAATTGCCATCAAGCCAAACAGCCCCAGACAAGCAATGAAAATCGCTAGTCCGGCAAAGCCTTGCAATAAGGTATTGGTGCGGGCTTCTGCCAGGTATTGTTCCAGTACATCTTCTTCCAGAAAAGAATAGTTAAACATTTGGTCGGGGTAAAATTCTTGCCAGCTAGCTTCCAGTCGCGGCAATGTGGTTGCTATCTGAGCAGGGTCCATCTTCACCCCTATCTGGTAATAAAGCATAGACAAAGGCAGGATAGCCGTAGCTGCTACTTCATCATGTAACGAACTGGTATTGAAGTCTTTCGTAACCCCTACGATGTAGCCTTCTGCATTATTAAAGCCAATGATAATACGTTTATCAAGCACTTCTTCATAGTTCCTACATCCCATTTCTTTGACAAGTGCTTCATTGACCACAATGGGCCATTCTTCTCCTTCGGTTGGGAAACGGTCGCCTATCCTGGCCGTTTCTTCTACCGAAACAAATCGACCAGCCAGTAATTCCAGGGCGTAATTTTCCAGGTAACTCTCATCAGCAGCTTTCAACTCTATATTATTTCGGTGCTCTTGCGGGCTACGCCCTTTCGGATAATAATCCGAACCGATGTTATTTCTGGATGTGGGTGCACCCAAGCTAAAGGTCACCGACGACACCCCGGCTTCTCGCTCCCATTCTTCTTTTAGCTGCGGATTTCGGCCAGTTTCATTACGCGACACCTGCAAAATCGCCTCCTGCCGGAAGCCCAGGTCCTTATTTTGAATAAAATCCAACTGCCTTGAAACGGTAATCGCACTACAAATCATCACTAGCGTGATCACAAACTGGGCCAGTATGAGGCCTTTACGCAAGCTTACCTGGCTCTTATCGCTCACCACCTTACTGCCTTTCAATACCTCATTCGCTTTCTTACGAGCGATAACCCAAGCCGGATAACCGCCAGCAATCACACTGATGATCAAGGTGATCAAAAAGACGAATCCAATCAATGAATAGTCTTGTAGCCCTTGGTAAGAAATTTGCTGTTGCAGTTTTTCTTGTAAATAAGGTAAGCCCAACTGTAGCAACAGCACACTAAAAACACCAGCACTCAGGGCAAGCACCAGTGCTTCGCCCCAGTATTGGGTCCATAATTGAATACGGCTGGCTCCCAGCACCTTACGCATTCCTACTTCTTGTTGCTTACTCAGATTTTGTGCCAACGACAGGTTCACAAAATTGAAACAAGCCATCAACAAAATCAACAAACCTGTTGCACCAGCAATCCACAGATAAACAGGGCGAATAGCTTCCACCGAAGCAACTTGATCGACACGAGGATCAAAATGGATGCCACTCAATGGTTGCAACCACAGCTCATTCATTACACCTTCTTCCTCTCCATTCATGTATTTATCGACCAACGCTGCAAGGTCAGCCGAAAACTGCTCAGGAACTCCTCCTTCTGGTAGGCGTACATAAGCTACACCGCCGATAGAATTCCCCCACTGATCTGTAGGAAAACCTAAATAATCTTCGTTTAATGAAGCCAAAGAAACCAACATATCTGCTGCCAGGTGGCTTTGTTTTTCGCCCCGATAGGTACCCACCACCGTCAAGTCTAACTTTTCGTCTAGCTTGATCGTCTTCCCCACAGGGTTTTCCGTACCAAAAATCGTATTCGCTGTTTTCTCCGACAGCATTGCTTTACCAGGGGCTGCCATGATCGCGGGGTCCACCCCTTCCGCCAGGCCAAAATCAAATATTTCCAGAAAACTACCATCAGCGAAATACACTTCGTCCAGGCGATAATGATCCTTGCCCGGCACACGCACAATCCCCCGGCCACTGCCATGTATTCCACTCACCAGTTCCAACGCTGGCACTTCAGAGCGCAAAGCATCCACCAATGGGTAAGGGGTACCTCCACTGTAATCCACTTCGCCCTGGCTCGTTGCGATCTGGGTTACGCGGTAAATACGGTCAGCTCCTGCATGGTGCGCATCGTAGTTAATTTCATGCCGGATATACAAAAACAGCAACATCGCACAACACAGCCCTACACTCAGACCCACCAAGTGGATCCCCGTAAAGAGAGACTGCCTTTTCAATTGTCGCAAGATCGATTTCAAGGTATGTTTTAACATCTCGGGTATTTCGTTAAACGACTTTCGTCAATGATTTCTAAATTGAATTATGGGCCCTGCCCACTGCTCATCGCAGGGGCACCAGGCTATCCGTGGGGACGCCCCCCACTCCTATCCTTGGTCCTTGCGCCCTCCGGGCACCGCGCTCACCTGTTCGGTTCGCTATAATAATAGACTTGTTCTGCTGGG
>NZ_JBOEFX010000026.1:73424-141679 GCF_050633125.1 Lewinella sp. | reverse complement strand
AAGTCTGAAGTGGAAAGTCTGAGTTCGGAAGTATTCAGCTCACCTCGCACTCGGCACCTTCCCGCACCCCAATCGTACCAGTGCGATCATACATTGAGGCCGCCCCCCGCACCCTCCCGCACTCCGCACATGAAAGCCTGAAGAGGAAAGCCTGAGTTCGGAAGTATTCGGCGCACCTCGCACTCCGCACCTTCCCGCACCCCAATCGTACCAGTGCGATCATACATTGAGGCCGCCCCCGGCACCCTCCCGCACTCCGCACATGAAAGTCTGAAGTGGAAAGCCTGAGTTCGGAAGTATTCAGCGCACCCCGCACTCCGCACCTTCCGATTGTCTATAATTGCTTCGTTTCGGGTTATGTTTCGCAGGGGAAAGGAGGCGTTATACGCGAATCTGTTTTGGCTTGACCATCAACCATCAAACCCCCAAACCATCAATCAACTCGTCATCTACCAGTTGAGCAAGGGTTACTTTTAAGCCCGGTGTCCTATCCATCTCTCGCTGGATCGCTTGGATGGAGCCTTTGTTGCGGGCCCAACTGCGGCGAGCGATGCCGTTGTTTACATCAAAAAACAACATTTGCTGCAAGCGTACGGCTGCTTCGGCTGAACCATCAAGAAGCATACCGAAGCCTCCGTTGATCACTTCACCCCACCCGACACCGCCACCATTGTGGATGGATACCCAGGTAGCACCCCGGAAGCTGTCACCAATAACGTTGTGAATGGCCATGTCGGCGGTGAATTTACTGCCGTCATAGATGTTGCTGGTTTCCCGATAAGGGGAGTCGGTACCACTCACGTCGTGGTGATCACGGCCCAAAACGACAGGGCCACTCAGCTCTCCGTTCGCAATAGCTTGATTGAAAGCAAGGGCAATCTTGGCTCTTCCTTCCGCATCAGCGTAAAGAATACGGGCTTGTGATCCTACTACAAGTTGGTTGGTTTTTGCATTTTTTATCCAGTGGATGTTATCGGCCAGTTGCTGTTGGATTTCTGCGGGCGCAGTAGCTTTTATTTCTTCCAAAACCTTCGCAGCAATGGCATCTGTGTGATCGAGGTCTTTAGCCTCCCCCGAAGCACAGACCCAGCGGAATGGTCCAAATCCGAAATCAAAACACATCGGCCCCAGGATATCCTGCACATAGGAGGGGTACTTGAAGTCTATCCCGTTTTCTGCCATCACATCTGCACCGGCACGGGAAGCTTCGAGGAGGAAGGCGTTACCATAGTCAAAAAAGTAAGTTCCTCGGGCAGTGTGTTGGTTGACGGCCGTTGCGTGGCGGCGTAGGGTTGCTTTGACGGCTAATTCAAAAGCTTCAGGATCATTACGCATCAACTCATTGGCTTCTTCAAAGCTGTAGCCTAATGGGTAGTAGCCTCCCGACCAGGGGTTGTGTAGTGAAGTCTGGTCAGACCCAAGTTGAATGTGGATGTTTTCAGTGTAAAACCGCTCCCAAACTTCTACAATATTGCCAATGTAGGCAAAGGATACCGTGGCTTTATCGGCTTGGGCAGCTTTTACTTGTTGCACCAGGTCGTCGATGTTATCGATCAGTACATCTACCCAGCCTTGTTCGTGGCGCTTGATAGCTGCTTTGGGGTTGACCTCTGCGCAGATAGTGATACAGCCCACGATGTTGCCGGCTTTGGGTTGTGCGCCACTCATGCCTCCCAGACCTGCTGTTAAGAAAATGTGGCCGTGTGGTGTAGCTCCTTCTGGTAGGGTTTTGCGAAAAGCATTCATCACCGTGATCGTCGTTCCGTGCACGATTCCCTGCGGGCCAATGTACATGTAAGAGCCTGCAGTCATTTGTCCGTACTGCGTAACGCCCAGTGCATTATAGCGCTCCCAGTCATCTGGTTTAGAGTAGTTGGGGATCATCATGCCGTTGGTGACTACTACGCGAGGAGCTTCCGGATGAGAGGGGAAGAGACCCATTGGATGACCCGAGTAGACGTGCAGGGTTTGGTCATCCGTCATTTGGGCGAGGTACTGCATGGTGAGCAGGTACTGGGCCCAGTTTTGGAAGACGGCACCATTCCCGCCGTAGGTGATCAACTCGTTGGGGTGCTGCGCGACGGCGGGGTCCAGGTTGTTCTGAATCATCAGCATGATCGCTGCTGCTTGCTGGGATTGGGCAGGGTATTCGGCTACAGGGCGAGCGTACATTTTGTAATCAGGGCGGAAACGGTACATATAGATCCGACCGTATTTCTTCAGTTCTTCCGCAAATTCGGGCGCTAGCGTAGGGTGCCAGTCTGCTGGGAAGTAGCGCAAAGCATTACGAATAGCGAGTTTTTTCTCTTCCGCGCTGAGGATGTCCTTACGTTTCGGTGCCCGGTTGGCATCTGCCGGATAAGGTTTAGGCGTGGGCAATTCAGAAGGAATTCCCAATAAAATTTGCTGTTGAAAGTTTACGGAAGTAGCTAGCATGAGCGTCAAAATTAGGGTTTAAAATTCTTCTAAAAGCGAGGTATAGGTAAAAGCGTTTGGTGTAATGTAGGGCGCTGTTGCGGCAAGTAGATCACCACGTTGCAGAATGCCTAGTGCCGCATTGATATCCTTAGCAAAAATACGGTCTTCGGTTGCAAATGGGATTTGCTGCCGGATAGCAGTATGTGCCGCTTCTAGCACCGGGCTAGAGGTGAGCGGTCGTTGGAAGTCCACGGCCTGAGCGGCACAAAGCATCTCAACGGCCAGAATTTTTTCAACATTGCCACAAACCCTCAATGCTTTGCGAGCGCCGATGGAGCCCATGCTCACGTGGTCTTCCTGCCCAAGCGAAGTGGGGATACTATCGGCACTGGCGGGGAAGCAAAGCGTCTTGTTTTCACTAGCCAGTGCTGCGCTGGTGTATTGAACGATCATAAAGCCGGAGTTGACACCGGTTTCAGTCAACAGTAGTTTGGGTACTCCTGGCGATTTACCCTCTAGGGAAAGGTAAGAACGTCGATCTGAAATATTACCAAGCTCAGACAGCGCCAAGCAGGCATAGTCCAGCGGTAGAGCGAGTGGTTGACCATGGAAATTCCCTCCGCTGATAACTTCCTCTTCGGAAAAAACGATAGGGTTGTCGGTCACTGCATTGATTTCAATTTCTACGGTTTCCTTCAGGTGCAACCAAGCTTGCCGCGAAGCGCCGTGGACTTGAGGCACGCAGCGGAGCGAGTAAGGATCTTGAACGCGGTCACAGTTTTCATGGTCGGCCATAATTGCCGAATCACTTAGGAAATTTTTCATCCGCTGCGCCACGTGTACGGTGCCGGGGTAGGGGCGTACCTGATGCAGCTTGGGGTCAAATGGCGAGTCGGAACCTTGTAGGCCTTCTACCATTAACGCGGCGATGAGGTCTGCATGAACGAGGCAGTTGTGGAAACGTTCCACCAAAAGCACTGCATGAGCTGCGATAAACTGGGTGCCATTGATGAGCGCCAAGCCCGCCTTGGGACCTAGTATCAGTGCTTCCTTGTTGTACTTGGCAAGAATCTCGTTAGTGGGATAGCGGCTACCTTGGTAGAATACTTCCCCTTCCCCTAGTAAAGGCAGGAAAAGGTGAGATAAAGGGGCCAAATCCCCCGAAGCACCTACGGACCCTTGTTCGGGTACCACCGGAATAATGTCTTCCTCTAGTTGCCAAAGCAGGCGATCTAGCACCCCAAGGGCAATGCCAGAGTAACCCTGGGAGAGCGCATGGATTTTCAAAATCAGCATGAGCTTTGCTACCTCCCGATCAATGGGCTTACCTACACCTACACTATGGCTTAGTAAGAGTTTTTTCTGTAAGATGGCGGTATCTTCCTTGGAGATCGTCTGATTGCAGAGAGGGCCGAATCCGGTATTTATACCGTAGACGGCCGCTCCTTGTTCTACAACATGTTCCACAATGCGCTGAGATGCAGCTACCTGTGAGCGGGTGTCAGCAGCTAGTGTTGCGCTGAGTTTTCCGCGTGCGATGGCCAGGGCTTTGCCGGCAGTTAATACATCTTTCCCGTAGTGAAACATAAAAAATAGGTGGTTTAAGCAAATTCAGAACAAAAATACTGGTGTTTTTGATAACTTACAATTCAATTTTTGTAAGAATTGATAACTGTGAGTAATCAAATAGAACTTCGTCATTTTCGGTATTTTCTCGCTTTAGCAGAAACCCTCCACTTTCGGAAGGCTGCGGAGCAACTTTATATTTCTCAGCCAGCACTCAGTAGGCAGATTCAGCAGTTGGAACAACAATTGGGATACCCCTTGTTTGCGAGAAATAATAAGCAAGTGGAGCTTACTGCTGCGGGGCGGTTTTTGCAAAGCGAATTGGCATTGGTACTAAAACAGATCGGTAATTTGGTGAGTCAGGCCGGAGAAATTAGTAAAGGTATTTTGGGAAGCATCCGAATGGGGTACGTAGGTTCGGCGATGCAGAATATTCTTCCAGAGTTGTTTGGTCAGTTCAAAAACCACTTGCCCGGTATTCAGTTTTCTTTGCAGGAGTTGGACAACAATAAGCAGGTGGAGAGCCTACTCAGTCGTGAGATTGACTTGGGGTTTGTTCGTTTGCAAAAAGTACCAGCGACTTTGTCAATTCGACCGGTTTGGGAAGAGACCTTTTCATTGGTGGTGCCATTGGATTTTCCTTTAGCAGAGGGCGGGTTTCTGGATTTGAATGCTTTGCGGAAAGAGCCATTTATCCTGTTTGAGGAAGATTACAGCCCAAGTTATTACGCCAAGGTGATGAGTATTTTTTCGGACAGTGGCTTTACGCCAATTGTAGCGCACAAAACGGTACACGCTAATACGATTTATCGCTTGGTGGAAAATGGTTTTGGGATTTCGATTGTGCCTACTTCTTTGCAAAAGGGTTACCAGCCTTCGGTGCGGTTTGTGGAACTGCCAGAGATTAGCCAGCGGGCGGTTCTTTCCATGATATGGAACAAGGAAAACCAACATCCGGTGCTGCCACAAATATTGGAGATGATAAAAGGAGTCGACACATGAAAGGATTAAAACGGACGGCAGTCATGGTGGTTTTGCGTTGTGAATCGCAGTTTTTGTTGCTCAAGCGAGCCAACGAACCCAATCGCGGTCTTTACGTGCCAGTAGGAGGGAAGGTGGAACCTTATGAAGACCCCTACCAAACCGGTTTGCGAGAAGTAGCAGAAGAGACGGGGATTAGGCTGCAAAAACTCCGCTACATGGGCTCGCTGGTGGAAACCTCACCTGTAGAATACAATTGGTGGTGCAGCATCTATATGGCAGATATTCCGTGGCAGGAAGCGCCGCCCTGCGATGAAGGTAAATTAGAGTGGATAGATTTTTCTGCACTGGAAACATTGGCTACTCCTGCTACCGACTGGCACATTTACCAATACATGGCCCGCGAACAACCTTTCGCTATGCGCGCCATTTTTGATGAAAATTTGAAGATGATCTTTATGGAAGAGGAGATTGAAGGGAAGATTTTGATCTAAAACTTATTCTTCCACATCATGCTTTCCACCGGTTTGATGGTGCGGGTATTGTACTTGGCGTTAGCCTTTTTGTTGTAATAATTTTCAATATCGCCGTCGACCATGAAGTAGATGAGCTGGCCAATGGGCATTCCTGGGTATACACGTACGGGGTGGGTGCAGGAAATTTCGAGGGTCCAGGTATTACAAAAACCTACGTCGCCCTTACCCGCCGTGGCATGAATGTCGATACCGAGGCGACCTACACTACTCTTGCCTTCGAGGAAGGGAACAGTGGCGTGGGTTTCGGTATATTCGTGGGTAACGCCCAGGTAGAGGGTATTGGGGTGGAGCACAAAGCCGTCTTCAGGAATCTCAAAATGTTCGATTTCGTTGTGCTTTTTCGCGTCGAGAATATGGTCTTTGTAATGGGCTAACCACTTGCCTAGGTGTACGTCGTAGGAGTTGGTACCCAAACAGCTGCGGTCGAAGGGTTCAATGACAATTTCTCCGTTGTCGATGGCTTCCAGTATCTTGATATCGCTGAGAATCATAGGTTGTATGCAATTTGGCTGGCGAAGATAGGGAATTGAGTTTAGTGTAGGTATAAATTTGACTAACCAATATACCCTTCCATGGGGATGTTGATTCAAAATGTGACAAAGAAAAAGCATGGAGAGAAATAAAATAATCGGACTCTTTTTGATGACAATTATCGTCGTAATCATTGTAATGAGTTTATCAAGCTCAAAAGATAAGGTTGCATCTAAATCCATTAATGACCCCACTATATTAAGTTATGCACTAGACTTAGAAACCCAGACACTGGGCTTCTATTCCACTGATGATTCGGGGCAATATTTTGAGAATCATGGCCGCCTAAAGCAATGGCTTGCCAGGGAGAATAAAAAATTACTTTTTGCAATGAATGGTGGAATGTACTTACCTGATTTATCGCCACAAGGATTGTATATAGAAAATGGAATCAAGAAAAAGGATATAGATCAGAAGCGTAAGGGTTATGGTAATTTCTATTTATCTCCTAATGGTGTTTTTTATATCACTGATGAGCGTCAAGCTTTTGTAGTAACCACCGACAATTACCTGGGAAAAGACAACCACAGGTATGCAACCCAATCAGGACCAATGCTTTTGATCAACGGAGCGATTCACCCTGAATTTAATGAAGGGTCTACTAACCTACACATCAGGAATGGGGTAGGGGTTTTGCCTGATGGGCAAGTATTATTTGCAATGTCTAAAGAGAAGATCAATTTTTTCGATTTCGCCCGATTTTTCCAAGAACATGGTTGCCAAAATGCGCTGTATCTCGATGGGTTTGTCTCACGTACCTATCTGCCTGGCCAAAACTGGGTGCAAGAAGATGGGAGGTATGGGATCATTATCGCACAGATAGAGTGATTTGTATGATTGCAATGGTACGATTGGGGCCGCACCCCGTACCAAAAGTCCGCACCCTCCGCACCCCGCACCCTCAAAGATTAAGTTTTTGACCTTAAATGCATTAATGCAAAAAGGTACCACTAACTTTGCGCCATGATAAGTCCACTGAAGAACAAGGAGCAGATATTAGCGAAGCTGGGGATCACAGCATTGAATGCCATGCAAGAGGAGGCCCAGTTGGCCATTGAGCATGGTAACGACTTGGTATTACTATCACCTACGGGTAGTGGTAAGACGCTGGCGTTTTTGCTGCCTCTGATAGCGATGTTGAACCCTGAAAGCGAAGAGGTGCAGGCCCTGATCTTGGTGCCTTCTCGTGAGCTCGCGATCCAGATCGAACAGGTTGTTCGTGAAATGGGAACCGGCTACAAAACGAATGCCGTTTACGGAGGCCGACCCATTGCTAAAGATAGAGTAGAGCTGCAAAAACTGCCCGCCATTTTGATTGGTACGCCGGGCCGGGTTGCAGACCACCTGCGGCGGCGCAGCTTCCGTACCAGAGAACTCCAGTATCTGGTGTTAGATGAGTTTGATAAGTCGTTGGAAGTAGGTTTTGAGGAGGAGATGAGTGAGATTGTGAATTCCTTTTCACATCTCAAAAAACGAATACTCACCTCGGCGACCCCAGCGGTGACGATTCCTGATTTTATCCAGCTCAATAAACCAACGCAGGTAGATTTTTTGGGTGATGGCGTCCTCAATTTAGATGTCAGAAGCATTATCTCTCCGACAAAAGATAAGCTTCAAACACTGGGTGCTGCGCTACGACACTTGGGTAACCAGCCAGGGATTATTTTCTGTAACTACAAGGCCAGCATTGATCGCGTGAGCAATTACCTCGACGAGCTGGAGGTGCCACACGCGCTATTTCATGGTGGTTTGGAGCAGCGTGACCGTGAGCGAGCACTGATCAAATTTCGCAATGGTAGCCTACAGCTGTTACTTGCGACCGATCTTGCCGCTCGTGGTATTGATGTGCCGGAGATTAAGTTTATCATCCACTACCACCTGCCGCACCGGGCGGAAGAATTTACCCACCGGAATGGCCGTACCGCCCGGATGCACAAAGAAGGCACCGCCTATGTGCTACACTGGGAAGAGGAAGAATTGCCAGACTTTATAGGTGAACTGCCTGAGCAAATCCTGAATGAAGCCCCATTGCCAGGGGCAGCTGACTGGACAACGGTGTTTGTCTCTGGTGGGCGTGGCGACAAAATCTCTAAGGGAGATATTGCCGGCTTTTTCTTTAAACAAGGTCGAATGCCCAAAGACAGTGTAGGGAATATTGAACTGAAACAAGACTGTACCTTCGTAGCTGTACGACGCAACAAACTCAAGCAGCTGATAGAACTGACTGATAACACCCACTTGAAGAAGCGTAAGGTGCGGGTGTATGAGGTTTAGTTGAAGTCGGAATGCGGAAGTGGGAACTCGGAAGTACTTGGAGCATCTCAAGTTCTAGAAAACACCTAAATCAAGCGTTGTTTTAGAAGTTTTGGTATTGTAAGGGCGATGAATTCTCCTTTAACCTTATCTAAATACTTCCAACTTCTGATCTCCCACTTCCGACTTTGAAACGCGTGAGCTGCCTGGCGGGGCTGCCCGAAGGGTAGAGACCGAACGCAGGGAGGCCGAGTGATAGCGAGCCCAGAAGGGAGCGACCCCGCCGCCGTTTTCATATGTAGAGACGTCGCACCGCTACGTCTCCAACCCACCAGCAAAAAGCCCCAAACGAAGCCAAAAGGCGGGGGCACGCCCAAAAAAAAGGGGATAATTGACTAATTATCGGGCCATACGATGAAAAGGTCGTATAAAAATTTTTTCTTTACACAATGAAGGAAACTAGCACGACTGCTACCTCACTGCCTGGTGATCCAAATTTGCCGAGCAGTGATGAGGAAATCGCAGCACTCTCAACACATATACCCTCGCAGTTGAACTACGCTGTGGAGGATTTTTTTCGTTTGCCGGAACAGACGGCTTTTCAGTTGTCACCAGATGGGAAATACTTGGCCTTTCTAGCGCCTTATCAACGACGTAATAATATTCATGTACGTCTCTTGGGAGAGGAAACGGCCGTACGGATCACTCAGGAAACCGACCGTAGTATTGGTAGTTTTTTCTGGGCCAGTGACCAGCGCATTGTTTTTGTGAAAGACAGTGGTGGTAATGAAAACTATCAGCTTTTTGCGGTAGATAAAGATGGTGCTAACCCGCGTGATTTGACGCCTTTTCCTGAGGTGACCATCCAGATCATTGATGATTTATACGATGATGAAAACGAACTCATCATTGGTTTGAACAAGAACAATCCTCAGCTTTTTGAGCCTTATCGAATCAATATTCACACGGGTGAGATGAAGCAGTTGGCTGAGAATACCGACCCGCTGCAACCTATCGTACAATGGCTGACAGACCACCAAGGCCGCTTGCGGGTAGCTATTCGGATGGTCGGTGGTGTGAATGAGCAGCTTTTGTATCGCCGAAAAGAGGAAGATGCCTTTGTGGTAGTGAGCGAAACAAGTTTTAAGGAGAGCTTGAGCCCCTTGTTTTTTGATTTCGATGATGGTGACGTCATTTTCACCGCTTCCAACCTGGAGCGTGACAAAATGGTGATCATCAAATACGATTTGGCGGAAGGTAAAGAAGTAGGCGAACCCGTTTTTGCACATCCCGATGTAGATGTGAGCAGTTTACATTATTCGCGCAGGCATAAAGTGCTGACGGAGGTGAGTTATACCACCTGGAAGCAGCAGCACCATTTCTTTGATGAGGCTCGCCGCGCTCGCTATGAAGCTTGGCGCAAAGCCTTGGGGGATTACGAAATAACGGTGGTGAGCAAGGATAAAGCAGAGGAGCGCTTCTTGCTGCGTACCTATAGCGACCGTTCACTAGGAGCTTATTATTACTATGATGAGACGTTGGATGCACCTGAATTGGTTACAGAAGTGAGCCCCTGGTTGAAAGAAGAAGACATGGCACCGATGAAGTCGGTGACTTACCAAAGCCGCGACGGGCTGACGATACAGGGCTATCTGACCTTGCCTTTGGGGCATACTGGCGCCCCGTTGCCGGTGGTGATCAACCCGCATGGAGGGCCGTGGGTACGCGATAGTTGGGGCTACAATCCGGAGGCGCAGCTGCTGGCCGGTTGTGGTTATGCCGTATTTCAAATGAATTACCGGGCCAGCACTGGTTACGGGCGCTCTTTTTGGGAAGGGGGCTTCAAGCAGTGGGGCCTAACCATGCAAGATGATATAACTGACGGTGTAAACTGGCTGATCGCCGAGGGCATTGCCGATCCAGCTAAAGTAGCCATTTATGGTGGTAGCTATGGTGGTTATGCTACGCTGGCAGGGATAACATTTACGCCAGATCTGTACACTTGTGCGATTGACTATGTAGGGGTGAGCAACTTGTTTACGTTTATGCAAACAATCCCTCCTTATTGGAAGCCTTACTTGGATATGCTCTACGCTATGGTAGGCCACCCGGAGGAGGACGAAGCGCAGATGCGCGCGACTTCACCCGTTTTTCATGTCGATAAAATCCGTACGCCGCTGTTTGTGGCCCAAGGTGCCAACGACCCACGTGTAAATATTGATGAGTCGGATCAGATTGTGCGTCAGCTGCGGTCGCGGGGAATAGAAGTGCCTTACTTGGTGAAATACAATGAGGGGCACGGCTTCCAAAATGAAGAAAATCGATTTGAGTTTTATCGTTCGATGCTCGGCTTTTTGGGCAAGTATTTGGGGTGAGTTTTATTTTAGTAATTTGCTTCTATGATTGAAGTAAAAGAATTGAGTAAAGTCTTTGGCGAAACCATCGCCGTAGATGCCCTTTCATTTCGGGTAGCAGAAGGGGAGACCTTGGCGCTGCTAGGTACTAGCGGGAGCGGTAAAACCACCACCTTGAAGATGCTCAATCGCCTGATTGAGCCCAGTGAAGGAGAAATATTACTAAAAGGAGAAGACGTCCGTGAGTTACCTTTAGAGGCGATGCGCCGTAGGATGGGCTACGTGATTCAGGACGTTGGTTTGTTTCCACATTATACCATTGCCGAAAATATAGCGATAGTGCCACGCTTACTGAAGTGGTCCGAAGCGCGTATAGCAGCACGTTGCCAGCTTCTGCTAGAACGCCTAGATTTAGCTCCTGAAGTTTTCTTGACTCGTTATCCGCATGAACTCAGTGGTGGGCAACAACAACGCGTGGGTATTGCTCGGGCTTTGGCTGCCGAGCCCCCGGTGTTGTTGATGGATGAACCCTTTAGTGCGTTGGACCCAATAACTCGCCAGGAGTTACGACGGGATTTTCGAGAATTGGAGGCTTTTCAGCAGCAGACCGTCATATTGGTTACCCATGATGTGGTGGAGGCTTTTGAATTGGCCGATCAGATTTGTCTTTTAGACAAAGGGCAGTTGCAGCAAATGGGTAGTCCGCGCGAATTACTTTTTAGCCCAGCCAATGATTTTGTCCGCAATTTTTTCGCTGCTCAGCGCCTGGGACTGGCTTATCAGGTACTGATGGTTGATGATCTTGAAGGGCTGAATAACACCGTTCCATCAGTCTCTTTTCAAGAGGTGCCATTTCTGCGTACAGCATCTTTACAAGAGGCATTGGAGCAATTATTGGCACCAGGTCCCAAGGCCAAAATGGGTGTTAATGAAGGAGGCCAATGGTTTTCGCCAGCTCAAATTACCCAAACAGCGGTTGCATTTTTGCAGGAAGCATAATAACAGTATCAGGTACAGGGTGCAGGGATATTGATAAAACCATATTGAACGCTATACCAATTACCTCGTACAGTGAGGTTTTATATCATTGAGCTTGCCAATATTAATGGTAGGTCAGAATCAAACGTCACGATAATACCAATCAACCGGATGACTTTTTTGAACTTTTTACACGAGAACAGCGACAAACTATTAGAGCTGAGTTTTGAACACCTGGGGCTTACCCTACTGTCAATACTATTGGCTTGTGTGATTGCTATTCCTACGGGGATTTGGATTGCCGGCCGGGATGCATGGTCGCGGTGGGTACTTGGTGCGGCAGGGATTTTGCAAACGATCCCTAGCATTGCCTTGTTGGGAAGCCTGATTCCCCTCTTGGGTATTGGTGTTAAACCTGCCATTTTTGCTCTACTACTTTATGCTATTCTACCGATTCTGCGGAATACATTCACGGGGCTTCAGGGCGTCGACCCTGCAGTGCGTGAAGCCGCTGCCGGTATGGGGATGACCAAGTGGCAAATGTTGCAAAAGGTAGAATTGCCGCTGGCTTTGCCTGTGATTTTGGCAGGCATACGTACGGCAGCTGTGATTAATGTAGGCGTAGCTACGCTTGCTGCCTATATTGGAGCGGGGGGCTTGGGGGAATTTATCTTCGGAGGTATTGCGCTCAATAACAGCCAGATGATTTTGGCGGGAGCCATTCCTGCTGCAATATTGGCAATTTTATTCGATCAAGGATTAGCATTGTTAAGTAAGAAGCGGAAACAACACCCCTCGGCCCTTTTATTATTGATCCCCCTCTTGGGATGGATGGCTTGGCGAGGGCCGGTGGATACAGAGCTGCTCTCGGCCGCGTTCGACCCCGAGTTTTCAGAGCGATCCGATGGCCTTCCTAGTATAGAGCAGCAGTACCCGGGCATAGCATTCAATACTCTGATCTTAAATGCCGGTTTGCTGTATCGCGCAGTAGCCGAAGGCGAGGTAGAAATCATAAGTGGTTATTCTACCGATGGTCGCGTCAAAGCCTATGATCTCAAAGTTTTGGAAGATGATCAGCATGCTTTTCCGCCTTATCAGTGTGCCGCTTTATTGAATGGCAAAACCGCATTGAAGTACCCGGAATTAAGACCAATTATAGAGCTGCTAAGTGATAAAATAAGCGACAGTCTCATGACGAGGCTCAATTATGAGGTAGACCACCTGCACCGATCAGTGAGTGAGGTCGCTACCGGTTTTTTGCGCCAACAAAACCTGTGGCAAGCGCCTGATGGCGAGCGCAAGGGGAAAATACTCATTGGCTCCAAGCTTTTTACAGAACAATACCTCCTGGTAGAAATTTTTCGCCAGCTTATTGAAGGTCACACTAGCATCGGAGTAGTTGCAAAGCCGGGACTAGGGGGAACCAAGATTTGCTACGATGCCTTGCGTACGGGCGAGATTGATATCTATCCTGAATATACCGGTACGGGATTTCAAGTATTGCTACAGCCTACTGACAGTATCCGGGATGTCATTTTTACCAATGCCGATGCTGTGTATGATTATGTGAAAGAAAATTGTGAGCAAAAAGATGGAGTGCTTTGGCTTAGTCCACTAGGGTTTAATAATACTTACGCCCTGATGACAAGGGCTGTGCTAGCGAAAGAGAAAGGTTGGAAGAGGATAAGTGACTTGCTGGAAGAGTGAAAATAAGGTGATATAGCAGCCCCAAGTGGAGGGCCCACCCTCTTGCCAGATCGCCGAAACCGCCCCTGGCCAAACGACCGTATAGGGCGTGCGTCTATCTCTGCTGCCAGAGCGGCAACAGCCAAGCAATACGCAAAAAAAAACAACCGCTGAATGCCCCGTGACAAACTGGGGGTAGTGACCTTCGATGTTCTTAGTATTTGTCAGTTTACTAAGAGTGTGTAAAGGTATGAAATTTTTAATAAAAACATGAAGTGTTTTCATTTTTTAAATAAAAAACAAAAAAAACACCTACGCAAGGTCGGTACATCTTTGACGTAAGATTGTACGAATAATTTCTTCTACGGGAACTTTTCCGTTCTCCTCTACTGTTAGGGTGGACAGTTACAAAAAACTACCTACCATGTTTTGCCTTCATAACCTCTCGATTTTCAGCATGCTTACTGTGGATACGGCCGGGCTGACTAGCATTGGTTGACGAATTCCCAATATGCTGAAAACCTCCGCTCCTCTTTATTAGAGAGGGGGATCACCAATTTTTTAGCTGAATTAGCAAGACTATTTAGGGCTAAGTGATGTGCTCATCTACTTGCTCTAGTGCTTAGTGCTTGACTATCAAAATTTACGGTTATGGATCGTTCTTCACTAGACTTCCTCCTGGAAGTGCTGGAAGGCCAGCGCCGTGTATTCTATTATGCCAAGGATGAATACGCCCGCTACCTTTTAGAAAGACAAACGCTACCCGCTGCCCAAAAAATCAAAACAATTGCCAATAGTCGTTGGGGGCGTTTATTGGATCGGCCGCTGCTACAACAAGCTCGTGGCAACTGGGGTGATGGTATGCTTGACTTCAATCGGCTACAGCTTATTCGTGCCGCAGACCCGTTGTCTTTTCGCCTTAGCTTTGGCCAGTGGGGGCAGGAGCGTCATTTTTCCCGCAATTGGGCACAGACGTCTCGTCCGGGATACAATTTGGTGCTGCAGTTAAACTTTGCCAGCGACCACAATCGCGAGTACCAACAATTGGTGAATGGCACACACCGGCATCCTTTCAAATATTGGGGGCACCCAAGCCGGGCAGCAGGCAAAGAGTTTACCCTGGCTTGGGCACGGATCGACCTCAGCGAAAACCTGGAAGAAGCCCTCATTGAGGAGGTACAGACCGACTGGTGGAAAGCTGCCAACGAGGAGGTCATCGAGCACCGGCACCGCAAACGCGACGCCAATGGAAACTGGCGAGAATGGACCACCAAGCGTAGTCGCCACAGCCTGGAGGTAGACAAATACGAACACTACCTCCAGCAGGTGCTAAAAGCTTACGGAAAGGTGTGGGCCGAAGCCATGCTCACTGCTACCTTACGCTTCTTGTGGGAAGAAATAGGGGTGAGCCGCATCTTTTATCATACCTACGACGCCGGCTGTATGCTCAAAAATTGTAAACCGCCCAAGTCGTTGTACACCCAGCTTCCCAAGCGTTTTTGCTTCGAAAAGACCGCCGATATCCCGAGTTTTCTCGAAAAACGTGTGAAAAAGCTGTCTCCAAAGTTGGGCGATAAGCCTGCATTTTGGTTGCTTTAGCAGCTTCTTGTCTTTGGGCAGCCGGCAGCGCACCACCATCCTTCGGGTGGTGGTGCTCGCCGCCGCGCTATTCGCCCCCTGGGGGAGGCTACTATCGCTGCCGCTCCTCCTCCGTCCGGCGTGTTACGGGCGGTTGCCCTGCACACCTTTTTTATTATATGTCCGATGTGGGTTTGGGCTTCATTTGCGCCGGCGTGCTGAATTGTGATAACCTATTGGGCCCCGCCTTATATTTCCTTATAATGCCTCATATGGTTCAATAACTCTATGTGCCTTTGGTGGTTCAAAATGGGCCGGCGTGCTAAATCGTGAATCCAACCTATTGGACCCCGCCTTATATTTCCTTATAATCCCTCATATGGTTCAATAAAAATATCTTTGGTGCCTTTGGTGGTTCCAAACAACAACCCCTAGTATATGGATAATAACAACCCGACCTCCCCGCATTGGCATCGCACTCGTTCCGAACCCGGCCCAGACCTGAAGCTTTTCAAGGTACGCTTCGACTGGATGGTGAACCCGCGTAATGGACATGAAGAGAAAATGATTCTGTTGGAAGGGGGCAATTCTGTACAGGTAGTAGCAGAAACAGCCACGGGCGAAATTCTCTTGGTGAAACAATACCGCTTCGGCGTCCGGGAATACCTATATGAGCTACCGGGCGGACTGATTGACGCTGGTGAAGCCCCCCTCACTGCCGCCCGCCGGGAACTACTAGAAGAAACGGGATACCGGGCTTCTTTATGGAATTCCCTCGGTAGTCACCCTTCTAACCCCGCATTTATGGAAGGTTTTGTTCACCACTTTTCTGCCAGAAATGTTACCCTGGCAGGCGCTCTTCAAATGGATGATGGCGAAGATATCAGGCTGGTGGCCATGCCGCGCGACAAGGTGAAACAGCGTCTACTCACTGGCGGTTTTAAGCACCCCCATACCGTTTGTGCACTGCTGGCCTTCTTTGCAGAAGACTTTAGTTGACGAGTAAAAGGTACTGCCTATTTGATAGGAAGCAGTAGGCCGAATCTGCGGCAATGAAAATCTTATCCTAATTGTATACTGATATCTTCAATGTCAATAAGCCTCTTTTAGCACTAAGAAAAGATAAGTAGTACCGAAGGCGACAATACCATCTTCGGGGGAGTAGTAGACCTCAAAATAGCGGCTTCCTAATTCCTGGCGTTCGGAGGTAACATTGCTGAATTCCCTGCCTCCAAGGGTAATGTTTCCAAGTCTTCGGCCTCCTGGGCAGGGCCTATTGTTTTTGATGTCTACAGCTAGTGCAGGGTCTCGAAGGTTTACGTCGCCATCATTGAAACCAATGCCGCGTACCTCTAAAAAATCGACTGGAAGTATTTCCGGATTCAGTTGAGGGTCTTCGCATAATTCAGGCTTCAAAGCAACCACTAGCTTCGCACCAAGTTCATTACACACAAATTCAAAAGAGGCCCGATTACCAGCGTAGCGGTAGTCGATGAATTCGCCCGGTCGATCTGGATGTGGAAAAGTTTTTAGATAGCTGTATTCACTTTGCAGAATAGGCTGATTCATTTGGAAGATATAACTCAGACCGTCTTCATTTTCGAAAACAAGGGTACGTTTGTCGTAATAAGGGGTAAAGTTGGGTGTTTCATCCGTAAAGGCGAAAAAACCTAAACTAACCGTCTCGTTAACGACTACCGGAGCCTGCCGAACAATGGGGTCGGTACAGGCGCACAAGAGGAAGATAGGTAGCAACAAATAAAGTATTCTTTTTGCCATCGGAAGAGGGTTTATAAAAGGAGTTCTCCCTTTTCAATAAAGTTAGCGCTAATTTGTTGAATATCAACTGCTATGTTCCGGACATTTGTGGGGTGTTTTATCCCTTAGCCGGACTATTGATGGAGATTTGTAGAAGAGGAGGTGCCACTTTGCGTCTCTAGGATAGAAGGTGTCGAGGTTTTATTTGTGGTAATGACCCACAGAGATCGTCACAGCGTTCTCCAGCGTTGCCTCGTTGAACTTTATAGTCTTTGTTTGATAAACCAGTGCGCAGGCCAGCAGGCCGAAGCTCGGTAAGCGGAGCGCGCAGGGACTAAGGATGGGAGGATTGAAAAGACGGACAGCCTGACGCCACCGTAGGTAGGCGGAGGCCCATAATAATTTAGGCACGATTGCTAGTAGAGGAAGGTGTTCCTCTTTTTCTTTTCCACCACGAAAGCAGGAGCACACCACCAATTACCAAGACGGCTCCGAGCCATTGCCAGTTTCCGAAGCTTTCTCCTAGAAATACAGCTGCCAGCATGATGGTAGAAATGGGCCCAACGCTGCTGATGATAGATGCTGGTCCGGCTCCCAGTCGGCGGATACCTTCGGCAACCATAAAACTCGGTATTACAGTTGCTAGCATGGCCATGCCAAAGCAGTGCCAGTAGACGGGCGCCGGAAAATCGAAAAGTGCCCACTGGTGTTGGATGCCGTGGTGGATAATAATGGCAAAGCAAGCGATGCTCATCGTGATTGAATTGTAGCGCAGTGTACCCATTTTGGGTAAAAACTCTCCGCTGCCCATCAAGTAAATGGCAAAAGCCAGGGCACTGCCAAAGGATAAGGCTACCCCTCGCCAGAAGAATTCGCCCTGTGCCAGTTCGACCGATTGCGAAAATGCCAGGGCTATACCGATGTAAGAAAGCAATACTGCACCCGCTTCGCCCCAACTGATACGGCGCTTGAGGAAAATAGCTGAAAGTAGTAATACCAGGGTAGGGTAGGTGAAGAGAATGAGCCGACCCAGACTGGCAGTGAGGTATTGTAAAGACCAAAAATCGAATAGGCTGGCTACATAATAACCCATGATGCCTAGCACAATGATTTGTCCCCAGTGCTTTTTGCTCAATTGGAAGTCACTGGCTTTTCGTTGCTTTTGGCTGTATGCAGCTGCTATCAAGAAGAAGGGGAGGGAGAAAGCCATGCGCAAAGCTACCAGCGAGACACTGTCGGCACCGTAGCGGTAGGCCAGCTTAATAAAAATGGCCTTGCTACTGTAGCCAATAGCACCCACAAAAACCAATAAAAAGGCAAGACTAGTGGCGCTGAAAACAAGCGTTCTGTTACTCATTGACCAAAGGTAATGGTATCCTTTTAAGTGGGATAAAAAAAGGCGGCTGCAAATCCGATTTGCAGCCGCTAATAAGAATTATATAAATTATATGAAAACTTCTAGAAAGAGCACAAGTCTAGGTTTAGCTAGGTTGTCTCGATCAATCAATTGCTTGGTAACGCCGTTGCCGTAATTGCGTTGATCCATCCGTGCATTGGAGGTGAACAGGTCGATAGAACTAATTTGGACTGTGGAGTGAATAACTACCAAGTAAAGCCAAAATAACAATTAGGTATTTCATGTTTTTTTAGTTTCACTATTTTGAATGATAGCTTTGCCATAAAGTACTTATGCCTACTTTTGGTTCATGAATTAGATCATCCATAAAATTCGCTTATGTTCCCCCAGCTTGTACAGGAAATAATGGCTCTCGGTCGGCTCGATTGGGTCGTTACGCTCACTGCATTGGTATACGTGGTATTATCGGCAAGGAATAATGCCTGGTGCTGGCCTTTTGGCATCGTCAGTTGTGCACTTTGGGCTTATGTTTCTTATGGTTATGGATTGTATTCTGATGTGTTGCTGCAAGTGTTTTATGTAGCGATGGGCTTCTGGGGCTTATACAATTGGCAAAGAGGTAGTGAGGAGGGTGGCGTAATGCGCATCAGCCGAATGAAAAAAGAAGATCACCTCTTATATCTTGTTGTTGGCATAGCTGGAGGGTTGCTACTTGGTTACCTCTTTAGTTATACAAATGCTGAGGCTACTTACTGGGATGCGTTTACGACCTCTTTTTCTGTGCTGGCCACGATAATGTTGGTACGCCGCCAACTAGAGAATTGGTATTACTGGTTTGTCGTTGATTTGGCTTATGCGGGGTTGTATTACAGCCGAGGAGCAGTATTGTTTGCCTTGCTAATGGTCATTTATACGGTTATTGTAGTATATGCTTATTACACCTGGCGGAAGCAAGTAAAAGAGTAATTGTTTATTTAGATTAAGTCTAAATAGGTGAAAACTATAAATTTTGGATTTGCCCCATTGTCATTAAAACAAAGAACCTTTATATCTTTGTCGAGTTTTAAGGCTCACTTCTTGGATAACTCCTTGATTTTGAGCTGTTTAGTGAGTTTTTTGCGCAATTAAGCAGACCACACAAACGGTAACCATTATAATGAAAAGTATCCTCAACAAAGCTGTGCTGACCTTAGGTACGCTTTTTATGGCATTCGAGCTTTCAGCCCAAAATGAGGGAGCTAGCGGGTCCAATATCTTTATTTATACCTTGGTTGGTATTGCCGTGATCCTCTTTTTCGGCATGCTGATCAACGTTGCAGACAACCTGATTGGCATTGAAGCCAAACAGAATAATATCGACGTAGAAGATGGCGGCCTTGCATTGATTCCTGGCTTCAAGCACCTTTTTGGCGGTAAAGTCGCTGATTACACGGCGAATAGCCCTGTAACCATTCTACGCCGCGGCCACGATATTTTGCTGGAAGGCGAAGCTACCGGAGCGGTTAAAGAAGCAAGTGGTGTAACCCGCTTCGCTGTACAACCTCCCAGCTTCCGCGGCTTGCAGCCAATTCCTAAAATGACGGTAGAAGTTGGTGCATCAGTTAAGGCTGGTGACCAAATTTTCTTCGATAAGCAAATGCCGGACGTAGCTTTCGTTGCTCCTGTAAGTGGCGAAGTGATTGAGCTTAATCGCGGTGCGAAGCGTGCAATCGCTGAGATCGTAATCTTGGCTGATAAAAAGCAAGAATACCGTACTTTCAGTCAGCCTGATATGAAGACAGCTGACCGGGAGACGATCGTCAATTTCATGAAAGAAAGCGGTGGGTGGTCTTTACTGCGCCAGCGTCCTTATAATACGATTCCTAACCCGGAAGTTACACCTCGCGATATTTTCGTGAGCACTTTTGATTCTGCTCCTTTGGCTCCTGATAGCGCCGTTGTGGTTGCAGGCCAGGAAGCAGCTTTCCAAGGAGGTGTTGATGTTCTGGCTCGTCTTACCGATGGGCAAGTGCATTTGGGCCTTGATGGCCGCGGTGATACGGCTCCTCCAGCTGTCTTTACGCAAGCGGCTAATGCATCTAAGCGTTACTTTAAGGGCAAACACCCAGTAGGTAATGTTGGGGTGCAAATTCACCATACTGCTCCTGTAGGTGGCAGTGATACTGTTTGGGTATTAGGTGTACAGGAAGTGATCACCTTGGGTAAATTGTTCCAGGAAGGTCGTTTTGATGTTTCTCGTGTTGTTGCACTGACAGGATCTGAATTGGAAACACCCCACTACGTACGTACCTACGCTGGTGCTAATGTTGGAGAGTTACTCAAAGGTCTTCTAAAAGAAGAGCATGTGCGCGTCATTTCAGGCGATGTGCTTTCTGGTGAGCAAAAGGCGATGAACAACTATCTCAACTTCTACGATGATCAAATTACAGTGATCAAAGAAGGTGACTACTTTGAAATGTTCGGTTGGTTGTTGCCATTGAGCCCACGGCCTACAATTTCCAATACTTTCCCCAACTTCCTCTTCCCGAAGGTGAAGTTTGAAGGAGATACCAATACGCATGGTGAAAAGCGTGCTTTTGTAGTGACCAATGACTACGAGCAGGTGATGCCAATGGATGTCTACCCACAGCAAATTATGAAGTCTATCCTGATCAATGATATTGAGCGGATGGAAGGCCTCGGAATTCTGGAACTGGTAGAAGAGGATGTTGCACTTTGTGAATTCGTTTGTGTATCCAAGCAACCCCTTCAGCAGATTTTGCGCGAAGGATTGGAAACCATGCGTGAGCAAGGCTAGGAAACAGCACGAAAATAAAAGTGATTTTGTTTTTTATAATAGTTGAATAAACGATTCATTTCAAGTGTTTTAACTATTTGAAAAACTCAAAAAAATCGCGTTTTATTTTCTGCGCAATGCTAGGACAAATAATTAAGATTAAACAATAACTCAGTATACTCGATAATATGAAAAAGGCACTGCTCAATTTCTTCGAGCGCATCGAACCGGACAAGGCAAAGTCTCCACTTTTGCATACCGCTTACGACGCTTTTTTCACCTTCGCCTTTACTCCTGATACGGTTACGGCCAAAGGAGTTCACATTCGCGATGGTATGGATTTGAAGCGCACCATGGTTACCGTGGTAGTTGCGCTCCAACTCCTCTACGTTTTTGGCACTTATAATATCGGTAATCAGCATTTCCATGCTTTGGGGATGTACACCGGTACATTTGAGGCTATCCACCTTAAAATATTCTACGGTCTGGTAAAGATTCTCCCCATCTTTGTGGTAACCCACGTTGTTGGTTTGGGTGTTGAATTTTACTACGCCGCCAAGAAAGGGCACGCTGTAGAAGAAGGTTTCCTTGTTTCTGGTGCATTGATTCCATTGATCATGCCTCCTGATATTCCATTATGGATTCTTTCTGTTGCAATCATCTTTGCGGTTGTTATTGGTAAAGAAGCTTTTGGTGGTACAGGCATGAACATCCTGAATATTGCATTGCTGGCACGGGTATTCGTTTTCTTTGCTTACCCAACTTATATCTCTGGTGATGAAGTATGGATTGCAGGTATCGAAAAAGTAGGTGCTGGTGCTTATGCTAGCCAGGAGTACGGTGGTATTTATGGTATCCTCGATAGCATCTTCGGATCTTTTGGATGGGCAACTTTTGGTGAAGGCAAACAGGCTGTCGTTGATGGCTTTACGGGTGCTACACCGCTGGGGCTTGCCGCCAAAGGTGGTTGGGCAGCTGTTACCGAGCATTATTCGGTAAGCGATATGTGGTGGGGACACATCCCTGGTTCTATCGGTGAAACATCTAAGCCGCTAATCCTGTTAGGTGCTTTGATGCTCGTATTTACTAAGGTGGCAGACTGGCGTATCATGGTTTCTGCAATTGTTGGCTTTGTAGCCTGTGGATTGATGATCAATGGTATTGCACCCGATACTTTCGGGCCTGAGACCGACGGCATTTTCAAATTCATGGCAGTGCCTTGGTACTACCATTTCTATATGGGTAGCTTCTTCTTCGCTATGGCGTTTATGGCTACCGATCCTGTTACGGGAGCATCTACGGCTACAGGTAAGTGGATTTACGGTTTCTTCATTGGCTTCATTGGCTTGATAATCCGTATCCTTAACCCTGCTTATCCGGAAGGGTGGATGCTGGCCATTCTGTTCATGAATGTCTTTGCTCCGCTGATCGACCATTACGTGTTTGAAGCAAATGTAAATCGCCGTGCTAAGCGGCAGGCAGCATTGGCCAAAGCACGTGGAGAACAGTAAGTGTAGAATAAAAAACAATAAGAAGGCAGGGTGATACCCTAATAGAGCACTGCCGGATTGTTATAAAAGTTAAATACGATGGATAAGAATAGCACGAATTACGTTTTATTTTTCGTCGTTACGATGACGGTGATTGTGGCTTTTGCTTTGACGAGTATTCGTCAGGCGACCAAAGCTACTGCTGATCAGAACGAAGATATTTTCAATAAGCGAGCCGTTTTGGCGGCGGTAAATGATTACCTCGGCATGGGCGAAAACGTTGGTGCCAACGATCTTACCGATGAGCAGGTGCTGGAAATCTTTAACGAGAAAGTAGAGCAAACAACGCTCAATACACAAGGACAAGAAGTAGACGGCATAATGGCCGAGGATATAGATATGGCTAAAGAGAAGAAGAAAGACGAGAGTGAGCGTGTTCTTCCTCTGTTTAAGTACGCATACGAAGGCCAGGAATTCTATATTCTTTCTGTTCGTGGTAATGGACTATGGGATGAAATATGGGGAAATATCGCCCTGAAAAGTGATATTAGCACCATTGCTGGTGCTTCTTTTGACCACAAGGGCGAAACCCCTGGTCTGGGAGCTGAAATCAAGGATAATCCTACCTTCTCGGATAACTTTAAGGATAAAGAAATTTTCCGCGATGGTGAGTTTGTGTCTGTAAAAGTTCGTAAAGGCGGTGCTCAGGACCCTACCTACGAAGTAGATGGTATCTCTGGTGCTACAGTTACGGCTGACGGCGTTGATAAAATGCTGCGTAGTGGTATTGCACTTTATCTTCCTTACTTGAATAAGATCAAAGGGAGTGGCATGGAATCCATGCTTCAGGAGTAAGCCTCAATAATTAAGAAATTAACAATTCAACCAAAAAGCAATACAATGGCTGAGGTGAAAAATGTGGAAGAAGTAAAAGAGCCTTTATTCGGCAAAGTCGAAAAGAAGCTCATGACTGATCCTCTCAACGATAACAACCCAATTACGGTACAGGTATTGGGTATTTGTTCTGCGCTGGCAGTAACATCTCTGGTTTATCCATCGGTGGTGATGTCTATCGCCGTAATTTTTGTTTGTGGATTTTCCAGCTTGTTTACGTCCTTGTTGCGTAATGCTATCCCCAAGGCGGTGCGGATGATTGTACAGTTGGTGATCATCGCTACCTTGGTAACCTTGGTAGAAATGGCGCTGAAGTACTTTAACTATCCTGTTTACAAGCAGCTCTCGGTTTATATCGGTCTGATCATTACGAACTGTATCGTAATGGGCCGTCTGGAAGCCTTCGCTATGGCCAATAAGCCTTGGCGTTCTTTTGTAGATGGTATCGGTAACGGTGTTGGCTACGGAGCTATCCTTATTGCTGTGGGTGTAGTACGTGAGATTTTTGGCAAAGGCACCCTCTTCGCAGGTAGCCCTATCGAGATGAAATTGATCGGCGCTAATGCAGGTAAGGTTGAATACATGATTAATACTGCTGCCGAATCTGGTTTGGGCAGTTGGTTTGGTTGGTACGCCAACAATAACCTGATGGTATTGCCTGCTGCGGCAATGTTTATCATTGGTATTATGATTTGGATTCAGCGTAGCTACAATACTAAGCTGGTCGACGTATCTTAATATTATTGTGCTGTTCCTTAATTCACAAAGTTTAGTGATTGGAATGCCTGATTTTCTTGTAAAAGCGTAAAATCAGCAGAACAAAATCTCCACTTTTAAAATTTATGTTCTCATGGGAGAATTTATCAATATTTTCATCAAGTCGGCCTTTATCGAAAACATGGTATTGGCTTACTTCCTTGGTATGTGTTCTTACCTGGCAGTTTCAAAGTCAGTGAATACAGCCTTTGGACTGGGGCTTGCCGTTATCTTCGTACTGGGTGTTACGATGCCGATCAACTGGTTGATCAATGAATACCTTCTGAGTGAAACGGGCCTCTTTGGCCAAGATTTGACCTTCTTGCGCTTCATCCTCTTTATTGCGGTGATTGCCTCTATGGTACAGCTGGTAGAGATGGTCGTAGAGAAATTCTCACCTGCCCTTTATTCGGCACTGGGGATTTTCCTTCCGCTGATTACAGTAAACTGTGCAATCCTTGGTGGATCTCTGTTTATGGTTTCACGGGAATATAACCTGAGCAACTCTATCGCCTTTGGTTTAGGTGGTGGCTTTGGCTGGTTCCTGGCGATTATTGCTATCGCGGCGATCCGCGAGAAAATCCGTTACTCAGATGTGCCTCCTGCGCTACGCGGCTTGGGTATGGCATTTATCTTGACGGGATTGATGGGAATCGCCTTTATGAGTCTCATGGGTATTGACCCTGCGGTATTTGCTGGTCCTAAGTAAGGATGAGTATAATTAGTGAACTGACAATTTATAGCTGATGATTATCATATTATACGCGGTTATTGTTTTTACAGCAATTATTCTGCTTTTGTCTTTCATGCTCATTGTAGCACGGAAACGTCTAGTACCACAGGGTGAGGTCAAGATCATCGTGAATGGCGATGAAGAGAACCCACTGATGGTGCAGCCAGGTGGTACGCTACTAGGCGCCCTGTCTGAGCAGAATATTTTCCTGCCATCTGCATGTGGCGGTGGTGGTACTTGTGCCATGTGTGAATGTCACGTTGATGCTGGTGGTGGAGACGTACTGCCTACTGAAATGAACCACCTTACTCGTAAGGAAGCTGCTGAAAATAAGCGCCTTTCTTGTCAGGTAAAAGTTCGTCAGGACATGCAGGTACGTATTCCTGAGGAAATCTTTGGTATCAAGAAGTTTGAGTGTACGGTAGTTTCTAACTACAACGTAGCCTCCTTTATTAAGGAGTTTGTTGTACGCTTACCTGAAGGAGAAGAGATGGACTTCGAATCCGGCGGTTACATTCAGATTGATGTGCCTGTAGTTACGGTTGATTATAAGAACTTCGACATCAGTGCTCACCCTGAGCACCACGGTGATGATCCTAATAAATTTCAGGATGAATGGGATAAGTTCAAGTTGTGGGACCTGAAGATGGTCAACGATGAAGAGCAGTTCCGTGCCTATTCTATGGCCAACCACCCTGCGGAAGGTGATATCATCATGTTGAATATCCGGATTGCTACTCCTCCATTCGACCGTGCTACCAACGGTTGGATGAATGTAAATCCTGGTGTATGTTCTTCCTATGTATTCGATCAGAAGCCTGGCGATAAAGTAACCATCTCTGGTCCTTACGGTGAATTTTTCATCAAGCCGACTAAGAAGGAAATGGTATACATTGGTGGTGGAGCTGGTATGGCGCCGTTGCGTTCGCACCTCTTCCACTTGTTTCACACCCTGAAGACGACCGACCGTAAAGTGTCTTTCTGGTATGGTGGACGTACCAAGCGCGAGTTGTTCTACATCGAACAATTCCGTAAAATCGAAAAAGAATTCCCAAACTTCCGCTTCTACGTGGCACTGGATAACCCACTACCCGAAGACAACTGGCAAGTAAAGGAAGATACAGAATCTCCTGGTGATGGTTTCAAGGGATACATCATGCCGGTTGTGATGGAGCAGTACCTCACCAAGCACCCCGAGCCGGAAGAAATCGAGTACTACTTCTGTGGTCCTCCATTGATGAACGCTTCAGTAATTAATGCCCTCGACGAGCTAGGTGTTCCTGAAGAGAACATCGCCTTTGATGATTTCGGAGGGTAAGGGACTAGCTTGGCTTTAGCCAAGCGTAGTCAGCTAAATGAAAAGCCTGCTTCTGTAACAAGAAGCAGGCTTTTTGTTTGTTGGGGTTAGCTGGACTTTCGGCAAAATGCCGAAAGTCGTAGAGGGACGCGCGTCGATTGTATCGCCACTTTGAGTAAAGTGTAGAGGGGCTTTATCTTCGGTGATTACCTACGGTGATCGTCACTGCGTTCCTCAGAGTTGTCCCTGCGTTCCTCGGAGTTGATGACGCTAGTAGAAACGGCTAATAAATTTCCCAACATCGGCTTTTATAATCGAAGTTGGGATCAATGCTTAATGGTCTACTATCCCTCTAGCCTTTGCCCTGAGGGCGCGAAGCAGCCCGCATCAAGTACCTAATACCATGAGTTTTGCCTTGTAAAAGCATCTTTTGAACAGCACAGTAAGGCGTCACCCTACCCCACAAACCCCTCCCATCGCTGCATATACTTGATAAATTTCTCCCCCAGCCCTTCTTGGCGCAGATAGGCTTTGGATACTGGAGTATCCGTAGGGGTAAAATCAGCATCTTCCATCACTTTTAAAGGAAAATCGTGATGCAGGATGCCCGAGCGGCCGATGGAAACGAAATCTACGCCAGCATCAAGAATTTCACGTACTTGTTTTCCTGTTTGAATCTTTCCTGCTACCGTCCATAAGACTTGCTTGAAGTCGAGATCAGCAAAGTGGGCTAGTAACGATTTGTCTTGAAACTGTTCCTCATGGGGGAGCTTGAAGCAATCCCATAATGAGATGTCAAGAAAGTCGATCTGCCCCTCGTCGATTAGTCGCTGGCAGACTTCTTTGACTTCTAGTAAATCCATGCCAAACCGTTCTGGCGAAAGGCGAACACCCAGGAGGAACTCATGGCCGCAAGCAGTTCTGATGCCGTTGACGATTTCAAATAACAAACGAGCTCTATTTGTTAAACCTCCTCCGTACTCATCCGTCCGATGGTTGATTTTAGAGCTTAAGAATTGAGTTAAGATATAGCCGTGTGCGCCGTGAACTTCTACGCCATCATAACCGCTTTCTTTTGCGCGAAGAGCGGCTTTGATAAAGTCATCTCTTAACTGCTGTACTTCTTGCAGTGACAATCCGCGAGCGCCGTGTTTTCCACTGTCGGAAGGGCAAACCGGAGCTTGCCCGATCAATTCAGCAGGGGATCGCATACCCGCGTGGTGCAATTGAATCACAGCGAGGCTACCGTGTGCTTTTATACCGGCGCTTAGCCTTTGGTGTCCGGTAATATGCTGGTCTGAAAAAATGCCTAACTGTCCTGGGAATCCTTTTCCGATTTCCTGAACGTGTGAGGCGCACGTCATGACCAGCCCAAACTGCCCTTTTGCCCTCATGGTCAGCCAGTGGTATTCGTCGTCGGAGAGGCGGCCATCCTCAAAGCTTTGGGTGTTGGTCATAGGGGCCAGCATGAACCTATTTTTCATAGCGACTCCGCAAGGGAAGTGAAGGAGCATTTCTGGAGTTGTTTCCATGAGGAGAAGTTGGTTGTATTTTGCTATATTATACTAAACATTATCCTATGCGATTAAACAATTTAGATTGATTTACGAAAGCATCAAAAAGAATAATAAACTCCACCTTGGAGTACTATTTATCATTGCCTGCTGTTGGAGGTGGGTAGCTGGTGATCATATTCCGTCTGAATTATTTGACTATTGGTGGTTTCCTACCTTCAGTTACTGTCTTATTGCAGTAGCTATTGGGGAGATTAGTAGAAGGCTACTCGTTCGATATTCTTTTATTTCACCAACAAAAAACTGGCACAAAGACAAAAGAGATGAACGAGAGGACAGGCATGCCACCTATCTCGCGATTCTTTGGGCAGTGATAGGATTAATTTATACTGTTTATCTTATTTATTATCCTCATTCTGCGACCATTTCAATGCTACTTTGAAAATATGCTTCATGGCCTCGTGAGGAAAATCCTCTTCGGGGTTAATAGATAATACCTTTATCTGCTTGCGCCCATCACTGATAAGCAAAGGGTGATCAATTTTATGTCCATCGATAAAACCGATGTAAGGATGGCGGGTTTTCTTATCCATCCATAGGTAGCAGAAGTTTTTGCCTTGGTAGGTAAAGAAAGGCGAACTCCATTTCCATGCCACGCTTACTCCTGGATGTAGCGCCAAAATGTAGTCATGTAGCGCTAGCAAGGTTCCCTGTAGCGGCTCTTCTTGATTAAGAAAGAAGTTGGTAAGTTTATCTTGCATAGGCTCAGTCTTTTTGCTTGGAGTAATGAGTAGTTACCCCTGTTTTTTAGATAGAAATGGGAGCTTGAGCACTAAAGGAGTGCGTAAGACAGCGTCTGGAGCACGGGGTGCCGAGGAACGATGGCATAGCTCCCCCTAAAAAAATAACCAACCAATAACTATTTAAATCACCCCCACTTCAGCGTCCTGTACCCAGCCTGTTCGGCCATCCACAAGTTCTACCTTGCTCCACCCTTCGAAGTTATCGAGTAGGCGTACGCGGAGGCCTTCATGCACCTCAAAGTCGATCTCGGTGTCTGTACCCGGAGCAATTCTTACCTCTACTTTTTTGAAAAGAATGACGGCCTGATCGGCACGTGCAAGTGCCTTGGTTCTGCTGTTAGCGAAGAAGATAAAGAGGATGGCCAGCAATATCAACATTGCGCCGTAGAAAGGGAGTTGTGCTGCTCGCTTGGTTGGGTACCAGGCCGGAGTGCCGGCGCCGTTGCGAAACCACAACCAGTTCATCAATATAGCCGCACCGATAAAGGTGAAAAAAATAGCCAATACGCCCCAAGTGTCGGGTTGTAGCCTGGCCGCAACGCGGTGCCACCAATCGTAGAGAAAAAAGGTGGGAATAGGGAGTAGCCCGTCCTCTTGTTCATTCCTGAGCAGGTCCAGATTTTTTCGGATTTCTTTATCATAAGGGGCTAGCTTTTTTGCTTTTTCCATCTGTAAAATGGCGGGCCCAAGCTTTTCTGTCCGGTAGTATGCCAAACCCAGGTTGTAGTGCAACCCGGGCGAGGAATAGCCCTCACTTAGCAGTTGTTCATAAGCACCGATGGCCAGGGGGTAACGTTGGGCATCCAACTGTTGAAAAGCTGTTTGCGCACGTTCTTCCGCCGACTGGCTCCAGCCGCCAGTAACTACAAGAAGTAAACTCACTAGAACAAATATTCTACGCATAATATTTCCATTTTTTGAACACCACAAATTTAAGGAAAGTCGGAATAAAGGTGTAGGGGGTTGGAAAAGTGTAAACGTTCGCACCCAGCTCGCGGCGCCCCAATCGTACCAGTGCGATCATACATTAAGGTTGCACCCAGCACCCTAGGGCACTTAAAGTCGGAGATCGGAAGAGGGAAATCGGAATTATATGAGCCAAGGTCGCGACGCATTGCGACGCCACGACTATGCTTCTCTAATCCTTGTTTTCCATCCAACAATCCAACAATCCAACAATCAAACCTGAAACCAATCCGCAATCTTCCGATCATTACTTAACCGAGGCACCTTGTTTTGTCCACCCAGCTTTCCCTGCGTTTTCATATAGTTGCGGAAAGCATCTTTTGGGAGAGGCCGAACAACAAGTGGTCGCAAAATCCCCCCGGCAATCAAATCCTGGTAATAAATATTTTGGGCCACCATTGTTTCATTGAGTTTGCGGGTAAAGTCGTCCAAGTCGGCGGGGGGGTGTTCAAATTCAACCAGCCATTCGTGGTAGGGGAGGCCTCCTTCTGGCGGACTAATCTGAGGAGCCACCGTAAATTCGGTCGTACGAACCTCTGTTCCTTGGGTAACTTCCAGCATGGCCGTCTCTACTTCTTTGCCAATCACGTGCTCGCCAAAAGCGGAGATGAAGTGCTTGATACGGCCCGTGACCTTAATACGGTAGGGTTGGGTGCTTACAAACTCTACCGTGTCACCAATATTGTAACCCCACAAGCCTGCATTGTTGTTGATGATGATGGCGTAGTTGACCCCCAGTTCTACCTCGGCCAAGGAAAGGCGGGTAGGGTTCTCGTTGAAAATTTCGTCAGCAGGAACAAACTCGAAGAAGATGCCACTGGCGACATTTAGCAGTAACCCTGGCTCCGCCTGGCTATCCTGAAAGGCGATGAACCCCTCGCTGGCCGGGTAGGTTTCGACACTGTCGAGGCGTTTGCCTACCAGCTCTTCCAGTGCTCCCCGGTAAGGTTCAAAATTGACGCCACCGTAAACAAAGACGTCATAGTTTGGGAAGATATCCTTGACGTATTTTTTGCCGGTTTTTTCCAGCAGCCGCTCGTAATACATCTGTACCCAGGGTGGTATTCCGCTGATCAGGCGCATATCGGCGGGGAGTGTTTCCGCAACGATACGCTCTAACTTGGTTTCCCAATCCTCAATGATGTTGGTGTCGTAGGAGGGGAGTTGGTTGGTGCGTAGCCACGCCGGCACCTGATGGTTGACAATTCCCGATAGGCGGCCCGTTTTGATGCCTCCTACCTCTTCCAGCTCCGGGCTGCCTGAAAGGAAAATCAGCTTGCCGTCCATCCATTGGCCTTTACCCGTGCGAGCGTAGTAATTGAAGAGGGCATTACGGGCCGTGCCAAAATGATTGGGCAGACTGTCCTTCGTCAGCGGAATATATTTCACGCCCGAAGTAGTGCCACTGGTTTTGGCAAAATAAGCCGGTTTACCTGGCCAAAGCACATTTTCTTCCCCTTGCTTGATGTACTCAATATAAGGCTTCAGGTCTTCGTAGTCGCGCAGTGGCACCTGCTCGCGGAAGGCTTCGTAGCTGGTGTTGGCCGTAAGCTGATGATCACGTCCAAATCGGGTTTGTGCTACACCACGCATCAGGTCTCTAAAAACGGATTCCTGTGCTACCAAAGGTGCTGAAGACCAGCGATCGATGCTTTTAGCAATCAAGTTGGCAAAAGGGCGGGTAAGTTTTGATTTCCAGGCTGCCATACAGGAGTTAATGTTTTGTAATTAGATCGCAGAAACCTAAAACAGGTTTTGAAAAAAAATGATCTCGGGGAATCGCCCATTGGCAAAGAAAAAATCCCGAATACTGTTCACTTACAGTACTCGGGAACTCACCTTACAAAGGTAAAAAAACGAGGAACAGCACGAAAATAAATTTCTATTTCGTTTTTTCAATAGCAAGCTAAATAGTTCACATTAAGTGTACTGGCTATTTGAAAACCTTAGAGAAATGGAACTTAGTTCTCTGTGCAATAAGAGACCTAGTCACGTAGGTCTTCTACGTAGTAACTGGGGTACTTGTTTTTGTTGAAGCCAAAGTAACCACTGGCAAATTGCTTGTTAGCGTTTACATTTTTCAACTTGAACGTATAGCGGCTTCCGTCTTTAGCAAATGCTTTTACCTCTACAATTTCCTTATTGTCACGGGCTACCAACATCCGCAATTTAGCATACTCACTGCTACGATCGGTGGGTTTGAATTCGATGATATGTACCACCTTGCCATTCTCGGTGCGGGTATCAATCAGGGTATAAATAAACTCACCATTATCGTAGAAATTAAAGATCGACTGTGGGGACAGGAGTCCGGTATCCTCGCCAGGAGCAGGGAGTGTATTGATTTGCACCGACTGATTACCGTGCATAACAAGGTACAAAGCATTGCCGTCAGAGAATATTTCCTGACCACCAAACTCTACCCGGTACTTGTCGCCGCTGCGGGCCAGTTTACCCTGCTGGGTTTCTTTTGGCTGCTCTGGAAATTCAATGTCCAAAGCAAAATCAGCTTCAATCGAAGAATAGGCTTCGTATTTCTGCCGTACCTGATCCAGGATTTTGCGTGCCTCCGGATCAGAGTCTTCGGTCTTGGTATAATCTTGGGCGTAAGTACTCACGGTAAAGAGTAAAGCAAGGCTGGTAATTATCAGTTGTTTAAACATAGTCATCTTGGGTTGTTTATTCCGAGCATTTAACGTCCTTTAGACGCAGCTTATTGGTGTTTGGAACACACAAAGAACGTTAATGTTTTGCTAAATGCAGGAGAAAAAAGGGCTTCAATTTTGAGGGGCTTCTTCTAAGTTATTAGTTACGTAAACCAAAAGACTGGTCTTTATAACAAGAAGCTAGTTTATGTGGGCAGCTGGCCTCGCCTGGCGGCTGGCCACCGCGCTATCCGCTCTCATGCAGTGCGCAGCAATGCATACCGCTACTATCGCTGCTGCTCCGCTCCCGATGAAAAAAACGGGATGCGGCGGGATCGGCTGTTCGCTCCACGCTGAAAGTGTGATTGGGGTGCGAGGTGCGGGCAGAGTGCGAGGTGCGGTGAAAGCTTCCTGTTTTCCAATTCCGATTTTCTACTTTGGGTTTTGAGGGTGCGGCCCAAATGTATGATCGCACTGGTACGATTGGCCTCACCTGAATGTATGATCGTGTTGATACGATCAGCCCAACTCAATCGACACCCTAAAACCAGTGCGCAGGCCAGCAGGCCGGAGCGCGAGGCCCGGAGGGACTAAGGACAAGAGGATGGGCGGAAGCGATAGCGACCAGACAGCCTGGTGCCGTAGGGGCGTGTGCGCAGCAACGCCACTACCGGCATGGCCCATGATAAATAGTGAGGCAAGCTCTAAGATTCTAATCCAATCCTCTTACCTTTGCGGCCCTATAGTATATTCCTAATCAAGTAGTGGTCACAAAACCTAAAATTGTGGCCATTAGAACATATCCGCAAGATGAAATTCGGAACGAAGTGCATTCATGCTGGCCTTTCTCCTGACCCGGCTACAGGAGCAGTTATGACGCCCATTTACCAAACCTCTACTTACGCTCAGGAAGAGCCTGGTAAACACAAGGGTTTTGAGTATGCCCGTACACAGAATCCGACACGATCAGCCTTGGAACGCAACCTGGCTCGTCTGGAAAACGGTAAGCACGCAATTACTTTCAGCAGTGGCCTAGCTGCGATGGATGCGGTGATGCGCCTGCTGCAGCCTGGTGACGAAATCATCGCGACGAACGACCTCTATGGCGGTTCTTACCGGCAGATGGTAAAGGTACACCAGCGCTATGGTATCAAGACTCATTTTGTAAATCTTGGGAACATTGATAAGCTCCAAAAGCAGATCAATAAGAATACGAAGCTTATCTGGATTGAAACGCCAACCAATCCGATGCTCAAGTTGGTAGATATCGAAACGGTTACTGCCATTGCCAAGGTCAAGGGGATCATGACTTGTGTAGACAATACCTTCGCCAGTCCTGTGCTTCAAAACCCTTTGAATATGGGGGCGGATATCGTTTTGCACTCTGCTACTAAATACCTCGGTGGACACAGTGATGTGGTGATGGGAGCACTGGTTGTCAATAAAGATAAGATTGCAGATCAGTTGTATTTTCTGCAAAATGCCGTTGGGGCTATCCCTGGCCCACAGGATTGTTTCCTGATGCTTCGGGGTATCAAAACCTTGCACTTACGGGTAGAACGCTCTTGTAAAAATGCCCGCAAGATTGCTAAATATCTGGTGGCGCACCCTAAGGTCGGCAAGGTCTACTATCCTGGCCTAAAGGACCACCCACAGCATGAGCTAGCCAAGCGACAGATGAAAGACTTTGGCGGGATGGTTTCCTTTGATTTTCCTAAAGGTACCTTCGAGACTGCTAATAAAGTTTTGGCCAACACCCGTTACTTTACGCTGGCGGAAAGCCTGGGCGGTGTGGAAAGCCTCATCGGCCATCCTGCGAGTATGACCCACGCATCTATCCCGAAGGCTGACCGCCTAAAGGTAGGGCTAACGGATAGCCTCATCCGCCTAAGCGTGGGTGTGGAAGATGTTGATGATCTGATCGCAGATTTGGAAGAAGCGTTCAGAAATGTATAAAAAAACATAACTTTAAAGGAAGAGGTTACCAACGAAAAAGGTAACCTCTTTTTTTGAATAAATTTATTTTAGCGTCCACTGAAATTCCAATAAGATGATCCGCAATCACCGCTCTGAACTCCTCTCTGACAACTGGTACATTCTCCGTAAGCACACCTATGAATTTCGGCAACGAGATGGCGAATGGGTAGAACAAGTACGTGAAGCTTACGACCGTGGCAATGGCGCGGCGATACTTTTGTACAACAAAGCACAAGCGACCGTGCTGCTTACCCGCCAATTTCGCTTGCCCACCTTCCTGAACGGTAATTCTGACGGGATGATGATAGAGGCGTGTGCTGGCCTATTGGATGAGGCCGACCCCGCCGAATGCGTACGCCGGGAGACGGAAGAGGAAACAGGCTACCGCATTCAGGAGGTTAAAAAAGTGATGGAGGCTTATATGTCGCCCGGGGCAGTCACGGAAATTCTTTACCTCTTCATCGGTGCCTACGAAGCCCACCAAAAAGTAAGCGAAGGCGGCGGACTGGCCGAAGAAACCGAAGACATCGAAGTACTGGAATATACGCTCGACCAGGCGATGGCGATGGTAAAATCTGGCGAGATCAAGGACGCGAAAACCATTATGTTGTTGCAGTATGCAAAGTTGAATGGGGTGGTTTAGGGGGAAGGTATTTTCATCTCAAGAGACAATTTTAGAGATTTTGTCAAAAAAAAAAATTTCCGCAACTTTCGGGCAAGCCCTTGTGGTACAAACTCCTCAAAAAGAAGTGCAGAATACCGGAAAAGCCTAATTTTAGTGAGCAAACTAAAGAAAATGAAAAAGAGAAGCCAAATTGTTTCATTTCTACGGGAAATTGCCATCGTGGTCCTTGGGGTATTGATTGCTGTTTCAGTAAGTAATTACAAAGAAAGAAAAGACAATGAGAAGTATATCGAACAAACACTCTTGGCGATTGAAAACGAAATTAGGTTGAGCAACAATGAGGTAGATACTGTGCTAAAAAAACATGTCAAACTTTTTGAAATCCTGGAAGAACAAATAGAGGAAAAGGATCAGACACTCGGTGAATTGGTGGCAAATTCGGGTGGCTTTCAAGTCGCATCCATCAAGAATGTAAGCTTAAGGTTTTTCGTCTCCAACAAAGCCGAATTGCTTGATTTCAAGCTCATTTCGCAACTGTTAGATATTGAGTTACAAACAAACCTGCTTTCAGATAAAGTAAAAAGATTTGCGGATTTTGCCTATGAGCACGTTAACGACAAAGAGGAAGAGGTGATGTTGAAATTCGCCTATCTCCTAGCGGACGTAATTGATGGAGAGCAGACGCTTTTGGCATCCTATTCGGATTTCTTAGCGTTGGAGGAGAATAAAAAATATTTAAAAGATGGTACTCAATAAAGCCTAAATTAATCGGTAAGCCAAACGGATGAAATGCGCTTTCATACTATAGACATTATCGAAAACTTCCATCAGGGGTGATAAATGTTCAACTTGATTCAGCCCCACAAATATCGAAAAAACCGAAGTATGAAACTTCCAAAAATACTAGTATTGCTCGGCGGCGTTGTATTATGGGTTTTACTTGACATGTTCTTGCCCACCGAAGAAGAACGAGAAAAAGCCAAACTAAAAGAAATAGGCAATAGAAATATATTGGAAAAGCAGTTAGTAGGAAAGTGGAACCATAATGACTACCCTGCCGGGCTGGACAATGATAGATGTTACCACCTCTTGAGTGCAGACGCAAGTTATACTTATCGGGGCATCGAGAAAAGCAAGATGTATGGGGGTGGGCACTGGTCCATCCGCCTCAGTGACTCCGTTTTATTAATCGAAAAAAAACCTCCCCATGACGACATCATCTATAAAATAAAAGAAATATCGCCCGACCATGTGCGTCTGCAGCAAATTGGGAAGGATAGCCTCACCAGGTTGACAGAATGGTTCCGGCACCCATGAAATCCCGATGAAACGGTGAAAGACTCTCCAGCCTATGCAACGCAAGCAACTCCCTTACTCCACCAAATACCCATAAGCCCGCAATAGCTTCTGTAAGCGTTTAAAATCCTTGGTTCGCACCAGTATACGATAGCCTTCTGCCTTGCTGCAAAGTTCCCGGATCTTTTCGTCCTGAGCTAATAGTTGCAAGAGCTTCTGATCATTGGGATTGATTGAAAAGACGAGGAATTCTTCTTCGGTTAGCGGATTGGCCTTTTGCGAAAGCTCCTTAAAGAAGGTCTGCCAATTGGAGGGGAGGTCACCTGGAAAGAGGGTGCTAAAAAGATCAATCTTCTGCTTTAAATCCTTTGCTGTATTGCAGTCTTGCAAAAACATATCGGCATTGGTCTGGAAGCGTTTACTGCCTACGGGCCGCGCAAAAGATGCAATGGCACGGCTGGCCAATTCCATGTCGCCGGCAGTTAGCAAAATGGAGAGAACATCGTCAGAGAGTTCCAACTCAAAGGGCTGCGTGATTTCAGATTCGTATTCATCTGTGTATCCTAAAACATAGGCTCCCAAGGGGGTAAGTCGAATATATCTCACGCCATCGTAGGGACTGTCACAGGTGTAGCCAATCCCTTTACAATTGGGCTCTTCGCACACCAGGTCAAGGAGCCCCCAGGCCGCAAAGAGGAACAGGTGCGCACGTAGGATCGGCCACTGGATAAGTTTCTGCCCGTAAAAGGGAGCAACCTCCATTGTCGTAGAAAAAGAACTGCTTGTAAATTCTCCTGGAACCTCCAGCATTAAGCGGTTCAACTCTCTGGGTTCAACAAAATCAATATGGTAGGCGGTTCTCTCCTTTTGATGCTGCCAGTCTTTATGCTCTACCCAACCTTGTTCGTAGAGCGGCTGAAAGTACTCCACTGAATCATGCTCCACCTTCCGGAAAGCGGGCGCTCTTAAGCTGGAAACGCCATTAACGTACGTCAGTAAATGCAGGGCGGAACGAAATTGCTGGGGGTAGGTTTTCGTAAAAAGATGTTTGATCAAATCCGGCGGACTTGCATTATTGGGCAAATCATCCAGCTGCAACAAGAGGCTGGCCAGCATATTGGCCCGCATATGCATGAGTTCCTTTTGCTTGGTCGCCGGATAAAATTCCGTAAGTGCCAACTTTTTACCCAAAGCGCGGATGGAAGCAGCATTGGGGCGCCCTTTTTTACTGAGTTTAGGGCGCTTGTTGTTCAGGAAAATAATTAACCCCGGCAACTCTCGTAAGATCAGCTCTTCCCCATAAAAGACATTCATCTTTTTTGCACTATCAGGCAACTCCGGATAAGACGGCAGCCTTGCCTCAATCGGCGAAGAGAGAATAGCGACGATCTTTTGCAGCAGCTTGGGCAACAGGAAGACAATTTTAGCTTCTCTGCCATAATAATAACTATACGGCTCGCGGTAGGGTAAGACACGAAACTGGGGCAGTAGTTTTATACTCGGCCGATTGTAACGGTGCATTCCACCTTCCTGGTATTCTTTTTCATAGGTGGTAATTGCCAGTTCTTTCTCAATCATCAAATGACTCAGTGGCCCCTTCAAGGCCAGGTATTCCATCAAGGTCTTCACCTCAGGGTCAAGGGTTGCTACAAAACGCTGATACAAGCTCTTGGACATGAACGGCAAACTACACACCTTGATCATCAAAGATTTCTGAGGGGAGCGGTTGCCATAAGTCGCCCACTCGCGATAGATAGCCGAAGCAGCAGGCAACTGACTCAAAATCAGCTTCCGCTCTTTTTTTACGAAAGGCACTGCCAAGCGCCAAAAGGTTTGCGACAAATCGTTCTTAGTCAATTCATCAAAACCTTCTGCAACATCACTCGTTTTCCAGCCTAAATTTCCATCTTCTTGTATCATCTCTCCTGGCTATTTCCCTAAGATAAAATCGATATCCTCTGCCGTAATATTCTTAGCTGCAGCGCCGTCAGCACCGATAACATTATCGAATAACTCTTGTTTCTTTTCCTGTAAAAGTCGAATTTTCTCCTCAATGGTTCCTACTGTAATAAGCCGCAAGGCATGGACTTTATTGACCTGGCCTATCCGGTGTGTACGGTCGATGGCCTGCTTTTCGGCAGCGACATTCCACCAGGGATCATAGATAAAGACGGTACTGGCAGCTGTGAGATTGAGGCCTGTGCCACCGGTTTTTAGCGTCATCAAAAAGACCCGACAAGAAGGGTCTTCCTGAAAACGGTCTACTAATTCCTGCCGGTTGCGGGTGGCTCCACTCATGCTTACGTAATCTACGCCCTGCTCGTCGAGCGCATTGCCCAGCAGCTCAAGGCCAGCCAGGAAATTGACAAAAATGAGTGCCTTACGGCCATTTCCGATTACTTCCCAAAGTTGTTCGAGTAGCAATTCTTTTTTGGCCGACTGCACTTTGCCATTGGTCTTGCTTTCCGGGATGGTAGCTATCTGGCGGAGTTCATTAAGGGCCTGAAATATGATAAACTGACTTTTGTTAATTCCCTTGCTAGCTACCTGTTGCTCAATCAACTCCTGATAGTATCGGCGGCGCATCTCATAAAGCTGAGCTTGTTCGGGGCTCATATCCACATACAGCGTCTGTTCTACCTTGTCGGGCAGGTCATCCAATACATCTTCTTTGTGTCGACGAAGAATGAATGGGAATATCTTCTTACGCAAATGACGGGTCGCTACCGCATCGTTTTCCCTTTGAATGGGATAGCCATAATCCTGCATAAACTGCTTGAGCGTGCCAAACATACCAGGGTTGAGGAAACGAAACAAGGAATACAACTCTCCCAAATTATTCTCTATCGGCGTACCACTGAGCGCAAGGCGGTGATCCGCCTGTAATAACAAAACAGCCCTGGTGGTTTGGGTTTCAATGTTCTTGATGTTCTGCGACTCATCCAGGATCACATAACAAAGATCAATGTCTTTAAGGTCTTTGATATCATTACGCATCGTAGCGTAGGTTGTAATCACAACTTGCGACCCAGCGGTAGCTTCCCAGTTTCGGTCTGTTCCGTAGTGGATGTAGGTGGTGAGCTGTGGTGCAAAACGCTCGCATTCTTTACGCCAGTTTTGCAACAAACTCCGAGGAGCCACAACCAGCGAAGGTCGCTTTTCTTCCGGGTTGCTGTAAACTTTGGCCAGTACACTGATGGCTTGTAGGGTTTTCCCCAAGCCCATATCATCGGCAAGGCAGCCGCCCAGGTTTTGCTCCCGTAGATAGTTCAGCCACTTGAACCCATATTTCTGGTAGGGCCGCATGGTAGCGTTCAGTTTAGGTAGCTGTGTTTTCTTTTTTGCTAAATCAGCAAAACCTTCAAAAACAGCCCGCGAACGCTTAAATGGAGATTGGTCGGTCTGTTCTGCAATCAAATCTTCGATGAGTGGCAAATCGAATACCGACAATTGCAGGGTCTTTTTTTCTTTGTCCTTATGTTTAAAAAGCCGTTCCAGCCGGCGCACATAATGTTCATCGACAATCGCCGTGGTGCCATCTCCTAAAACGACGTAGCGTTGTTTTTGAAATTGGCGCAGCAAATCAAAAAGCCCGATACTTTGTTCACCAAAGTCAATGTCTACCTCTCCTTCCAAAAAGTCGATGCCGTGACTGAGGCGCATACTTACCTTCGGGGATTGTACCGTGATTTTATATTCTTTCAGCTGTTCTGCTCCCAATACGCGGTAGCTTTGCAACAACTTCGGGAGGTTTTCGGTGATAAAGGTGCTGGCGCAATCCTGCTCCAATACAAACAAGTTATCTTCCCGAAAGAAGGATTGCTGCTTACCTCGCCCTTTTTGCAGCATCCGCTCCATGGAGTAGAGTAAATCTTCATACTGATTTTGGCGAATCACACGCAGCGTGATTCTTTTCTCCAGTTCATTCACCTGAGCATAGCGAACCAAGGGATAATCCTGCATCCGGTCAATGTCAATATGTGGCAGCGTTTGGCCTACCCTCAAATAGAGACTTTGATCAACGTCGATTTTTTCGAATACTAGACAAGGCTCTGCTTCGATGAGCTGCTCGGTTTGATGAAGCTCGTATTGATTGTAAACCAGTTTTATATTGTCAATTTGGCTAAAATAGAGAGACAAGAAGAAAACCTCATCGGCTTTATTAATGGTGGTGTTAAAAACAGAAAGGAAGGCAAAGCCACCACCAAGGGGAGAGACTTCGATAATTTGCTGCTCCCAAAGCACCATATCTTCGGTGAGCATCACAAAATTCGCATGGCGCTTTTCATTAACAATCAAGAAGTGCCTGGCCTCTAGCTGGTCATCTTCCTTGGGGTCAAGTTGAAAAACCATCCGCCCCTTAGCTGTTGAGAAAGTAATGCTTTCCCCTTTTTCGTTTTCCAATCGGGGGCAATGCCGCAACAATGCTAGCAGGTAGGGGTGCTCATGTAGGAAAATACTGTTACTGGGTTGTGCCCAATCAATCACAAAATCCTGCTGTTGCTTTAATTGATGCAGAGTGCTGAGCAGCTGCCTTTCGTAGCCGACGCTCTCATTGTAATCTATTTCTACTTCTGCTCCATTAGGATCGACGACTCGTAGCGCGATTCCTTGCTCTTCTTTATATAACCGAAAATGGAAATCAGCAGAAGACTGTGTCGCTTTCTTTTTCCGTTTTACCGCTTGTTCTTGCCTGAGGGCACTCAACCACTTGGGATCCATTCTTTGGGTAACTAAATTTACATATGGTGCAAAAATAACGTAAAAAAACAGGGTAGAAAACAGCACAAAAACAAATTGAGTATTCGTTTTCTGAGTAGAGGGCTAAGCGTTTCATTTTAAGCGTTTTAGCTGTTTTGAAAACCTAAAGAAGGCTCAATTTGTTTTTTACGCAATACAATTGACTTATCTTACGGGGACTAAATATTATTCTTTATGCCCGCTCGCCCCTCTTTGCCTCCACTTGAACCAGCCGAGGATACATTGGCCATTTTTGGTCGTCCTGCCGGCTGGATGCTGTATTGGGGTAGTGGGGTGATTGTAGTGTTCTTTGCTTTGCTGCTGCTGTTTACCAGTTGGGTCAACTATCCTGATAAGGTTACGACGGAAGTGATCATCACATCGGGAGCTCCTCCTGTACCGGTGGTTACGCGCACAGAAGGTGTTGTTGCCCAGGTTCTTGTAACAGAAGGAGAATTTGTAGAAACCAACGCGTTATTAATCGCCCTCGACAATCCTGCCGATTTGGAAGATGTTTTGAAAATGGAGGAATTGATTGCTAACCTAACGCCCTTTTCCAGCCCTTTGGACATCCCTTCCGTTGTTCTTCCTTCCTCCCTTAAGCTGGGTGCCATGGGGCGTACTTATACCCAATTACAAAACCTTAGTACAGAAATTGATTATTGGCTGCAACGGCAGAGCAATAGTCCACGCGCCCGGGAAATAGCGAAACAATTACAAGAGATAAAAAAACTGCAAACCAGTCTTCAGGAACAACTGGAAACCCAGGAGTTAGAAACAGCAATTGCCCGCAACCAATTGGATCAATATGAGGAACTCTTCATTAAAGAAGCAGCCAGCCAACTGGAAGTAGATCAAGCTGCTACCAATTATTTACGCTCGGAAAGGCAAATAAAACAACAAGAAAATAGGTTGATCGAAAGCCGGAACCGAGAAGCTGAACTACGCGAAAGCCGCCTCGCGCTCGGTGAAAATGTCAGCGACCAAATCATGGAACGCTGGCTAAGATGGCAGGCTTCGTTGCGCCTTCTGCAGCAAGAGCTTTACGAATGGCAAGAACTTTACTTGCTGCGAGCAACGCAAAGCGGCAGTATTTCTTTCTACGAAAATATCTACCCCGGCCTTTTTGTATCTCCCCACGAGGTCGTCATGGGTATTGTTCCAGCCGATACCACAGGCATATACCTTGCCGAGGGGCTGCTCCCACAAATAGCCAGCGGTAAAATTTTCCCCGGAGCTAAAGCCTACTTGGAGTTGGACGCTTACCCTAGCCGCGAATTTGGACAGGTCCGCGCAGAAGTACAGCAAATAGCATTAGCTGCAAATGCAGAAGGAGAAGGAAGCTATCGCTTGGTCTTGGGGCTCCCAGATAGTCTGCGTACTTCTTATGGTATAACATTGCAACCTCGGCAACAAATGCGCGCCCAAGCCATCTTACTTAGCGAGAACAAAAGCCTACTCAGGCGGCTGCTTGATCATTTATGGGAAGTGGCGAGAAATGAATAAGCCTGACTTTCGGCAAAAGGCCGTAGGAAGATGTGGACTGCTTTGCGCCCTCAGGGTAAACCTCGAAGGGGAATAAGCACCACCAACCTACTAACAAAAAAAGTAACAGAAACGCTAATAATTTCAAAGTAAAGCTTATCTTTGCAGCCCGTTAGGAAATTTTTCAAACAAACAACTACTAATGTTCGCAATCGTAACCATAGCTGGTCAACAGTTCAAAGTTGAGGAAGGTCAGGAGATCTTCGTCCACCAGCTAGAAGCAAGCGAAGGTGATAAGATGTCGTTTGATCAGGTTTTAATGATCAACAACGACGGTAACACCTCGATTGGCACGCCGGTTTTGGACGCCAAGGTTAATGCTACGGTATTAGGCCACCAGAAAGGCGACAAAGTGATCGTATTCAAGAAGAAGCGCCGTAAAGGATACCGCGTCAAGAATGGTCACCGCCAGCATTTTACCAAAATTAAAATAGACAGCATCGCCGGCTAAGTCGGTTGCATCATTGTTCATCTAAAAAGCATTAAACCATGGCACATAAAAAAGGTGTAGGTAGTACCGACAATGGACGCGACAGTCAGAGTAAACGACTTGGCGTTAAGCTATTCGGAGGTCAAAACGCTATCGCAGGTAACATCATCGTTCGTCAGCGTGGTACCAAGTACCATCCTGGTGATAACGTATACATGGGGAAAGATTTTACCCTACACGCTAAGATCGACGGCACGGTAACTTTCCGCAAGCGTCGTTCTAACCGTACTTACGTAAGCATTCTTCCTGCCGATGCAGTAGCTGAAGCACCTGCTGCTCCAGTAAAGAAAGCTCCAGCTAAAAAAGCTGCTCCAGCTCCTGTAGCTGAAGCACGTTCTGTAGCAGCTGAAGCTCCTAAGGCTGAAGCACCAAAGAAAGCTGCTCCTAAAAAAGCGGGCGCTAAAATTGAATTACCAAACGGTAAAAGCATCAAGCAAGATGACCTGAAGATGGTAGAAGGTGTCGGTCCTAAGATCGAAGGCCTACTACACGACGGTGGCATCAAGACTTGGGAAGACCTAGCTAACGCAGCTACGGAAACCGTACAAGGCATCCTCGACGAAGCCGGACCACGCTACCGTATGCACCAGCCTACTACATGGGCCAAGCAGGCACGCCTTGCTGCCGATGGCAAATGGGACGAGCTTGTAGCTTACCAGGATCACCTTGATGGTGGCCGTGAACCAGAAGATAAGTAAGTTAGCTTAGCGCTAATTGCTACTATAAAAAAGCCCTCGTTGCCATTGGCAGCGAGGGCTTTTGTGTTTAATGTGTTTTTATTAATAACTCACAAAAAAAGTAAGCTCCACCTCCTGTAATGCAACTACTTCATCTGTAGCCAACGACGCCGTGTTTCTCCAATTCGGTGTGCTACGGTTTAGTCCTACTTCTGCATTGACTATGCACGAAATCAGCTTTCCATCATAAATTGTCCCCCTGTTTGCGGCTAATCTTGTGCCTTCAAATTTGTATTCTTCAACTTTAGTGACCGTCAACTGGCCAACAGGGTTTTCCAGGAAACTGGATTTAGAAGAGATATCGTCTAAAGAGCCAAAGTCGTCAACACCAGGATAACGAAAAGAAACATCCACCAAGCCTGGGCCCTCGCCCAATTCAAAAACATTACCAGGGGCAAAAAACTGCTCCAACTCTTCGCTGGTCCATTTCCGGGTTGCAGGTAACTGGTCGGACCAGAATTGCAGCCCAAAATAACTGACAGGATCAATTGTAGACAGGGAGGTGTAAGCACCAACGATCAAGGTTGGCCCTAGCTCGCCTTCGGATACATCTGCGTTCCAATAGAAGTATTGTTCTAAGATGGTACTATCATTCGGCGTACCAATATCAATCTGAAAGTCAACAAAACTGGCCTCGTCGGGGCCTTGGTACGCACCTTTTATTTGTAAAAACTCCGTGTCATAATTGGTTTCAATATCCAGGTAGTTTTCCTCATCACAGGATAGTAAGCTCAAAAAAAGGATCATTGATCCGAGGTAGGATAAGTAATTCATTGTTTTATTTTTTAGATACTCTGACAAATCAAGCGAAAGCTAAAATTGCCAAAGTGTTTAGAATGGTAAATTAATTAGCAGCTTAGCGCAAGCGCGCACTAAAGCCCACAGCCAACATACTGAGGTAATGCTGTGCATCTCCAGTAGAAGCTACAGATGGATTGATCAGGTTTTTCGTCCCCTGCCGGAAAGAAGCCCTCAATGCACAACCTTTCGTTATTTCGTAGTAGAGCGTTGCTTCCGCACTAATGTCGTAGCTGGCAAAATCTTCAGCATCCAGTGAACTACTGCTTATTAATCCACTTGTGACGAAGCCATGCACGTATTCATTTTCTCCTATTTCAGGTTCTCTGACACTAATGGCATAACGATCGTATTCTTGCCCAACGGGCTGAAATAGTAGCGACGCATTTATACCAATACTCCACGACCAGGGCGACGCCTGCTGTGGGCGATGCTTAAAACGCAAGCCGGTATCAAAAAAGCCAAGCGCTTGGAGTTTGGTATTTTGCTCTCTTTGCTGAAAGCCACTAGGGAGTATGTTGTAGGTATATTCTCCATATACCCGGTTGTAGCTGCCCATTTTGCTAGCACCAATAAACAAACCTAATGAACTCTTGGTGTTTATCGGTTTTTCCAGACTGAGCTGTACGCCTCCCCCAAAACCAAGCTTGAATGGATCAAAATCAAGGAAGCCAAAAGAGGTAGTAGCATCCACCCAAATTTGGGTTTTAGTACTGGTTTGTCCACGTAATGAATAGGAGAGAACGGACAGTAACAAGGTGACAAACAGGACGGAATATTTCATGATTTTTCGTTTTGAATTTAGAGGTCAGAAATTAGAGAGAGCACGCAACACGTTCTTAGAGGCGATAAGTAAGCCCGATTTGAAATAATTCTAGTTCCAAGGCATTGGTAGAAGGCCTTGAACGAGCAATAACAAGTGATGATAAGTCTGGATAGTTTTGCTGCGAATTAGCAGTCAATTCCGTCGATGAATAGCTGCTCGATAACCAATCCTGAAACTGTATGCCGATACGCACGCCAAAGCGCTCTTGCGGCCAATAGGTATAGGAAAAGGCAAGGCTGTTATAGGTATCAAGTGTAGACTTGTACTGTAGACCGTAACCATCTGTTGCATTAGCCAGAAAAACTTTTGACTGGTTGTAGATGAAACCAAATTGCGCGGCAATACTCAAATCTCCTTGCCCTATTCGAAAATTAAGTTCTGGTCCTATAGCTGCTGGAATGCGATGCGTTTTTCTAACAAAAGTCCAGGGTTCTCCTATACGGGCACTCCCGTTGCGAGTAAAGAAATAATCGCCGGCTTCACTAACATTGCCGTAGCCAATACTTGCACTTACCGCCAACCAACGCATAAAACGATAACTGGAGCGTAGCTGAAGGGTGTGGGCATTCCTTGCCATTGTTATCGAGTCGTTGTTGTTGTGGTTGAAAACAAATCCAACATCAAAACCTACGGTAAGTGGGCTAGTCGTTGTTGTCTGGGCATTTAAATCCTGGCTCATCATCCCCACAAAAAGGAAGCAACAGGCATAGAGGAGGTGTTTCATACGATGCATGATTATTATTTTTTCAATGAATAATTTAATAAGAGGAGTTCCTAATACCGCTCGATCACATCGGGGTATAATGTTCGCCGGTCACGTTTTCGCTTTCGGCTTTCAAGAACCGGCGCTGAAAGTTTATCATCTAATAAACTTGGCAGCAATGGTATCGTCGTGTTCCCTTTTAGAGGAAATGTAAGGTAAGCAGCACTCCTGTCGGGTAAGGATTGTGTTTCTTCCTCTTTAGGAGGTGTGCTGGCGTTTATTTCTGTAGCTAAAAAGCTTGTAGCCTCTGGCGCCGCTTCCACAAACTCCGTGGTATTGGCAGGAAGTTGACGGTACTCGGGATTCGTCGTGCTTCCTGCCTCCACTTTAAAGGGCGCGTTCTCGGTGTGTAATGGGTTTTCTGTCGGTGTATTTTCGAGAGTAGTTGTAATATTAAAGCTACTCAGGGTAACAGTGTTTTTGTTGGTATCACTAAGCATCCACCAGCATAAGGCGCCAATAATGATCAGAATAAAGCCTCTAAATATCCATGCCGTCAAGCGGCCGCTAGCTGGCGGAGCCTCTTCTTTGGGTGCCATTGTACCGCCACCTTGGTCCAGGAGTTCATCCATTTGCTCCCAAGCCGAGGCATCAAAGGCAAACTCGTGTGCTTCTACTTTAGACCGAAGCTCGTCTTCCCATTTGTTGTAGTCGAAACTCATGCCGATCTGCCTTTTTGGTTATACAATTGCCCCAGCCAAGACTGTAAGGTCTCGCGGGCTTTAGCTAGTCTCCATTTACTCGTACTGAGGGTGATGCCCAACAGGTTGGTAATCTCCTCATGTTTGTATCCTTCGATCACATACAGGCTGAAAACAACACGTAAGTGATCCGGTAAGCGCTGAATAATCTGAATGAGTTCTTCGACAGCCAGATTTTCCTCGGCCTTGCTCCTCATAATGGGTACCTCTTTGGCTTCCAGGCTAATGCGTTCCCGATAGCGCTGCTCGTAACGCAAGTGATCCATCGTTGTTCTAAAAGTAATGGTTGCCATCCATCCTTGAAACGACCCTACTTCCCGGTATTTTCCGAGTCCATTAAAAATGGTTAGAAAGGCCTGGTTCAATATTGCAGTAGCTTCCTCCTTATCGCGGGTATAGCGCATCGGAATACCCAGAAGCTTACCGTAAAAGCGGCGGTAAAGCTCCTTTTGCGCCAACCGATCCCCCGCCAGGCATCCCTGTCGCAAGTTCTCTTCGGTGCTATGTTTTCCGTATGACATATACGTTGATAATGTTTTTTTAGAGAAGGACTTTATAAAGGATGCTGTTTAATACAGCCGTCTTAATCATGCCTTCTATCCCTACTATCGTTGGAGAAATTAAAAAGGTTAGTGAAAATCTGTTTTTTTTTATTTTTTTATTTTCCACACCCAAAATATTCTTACCGAAGCCTAGAGATACAAAGCTCCTGACTAGGGCTCCCCACAAGTTACATCTATCGACCGTACTTACTTTCCTACCCCTAGGGGCCATGCCTTCGTGCCTCGGCACCAGGCTGTCTGCCGCTCCGTAGTCGGGTTTTAAACCCGACCCTACGGAGCGGCTGCCCATCCTTTGTCCTTGCCCCCTCCGGGCCCCGAGCTACGGCCTGCTGGCCTACGCACTGGCTTTAGACCCGCCCCTCCGGCTTTTTTCTCGCAAGGAAGGAGTGACGCAAAGGTTAGAGGTAGCCCATCACCCTGGTCAGTTTGCAAATTCATCCCTCCGTTTTCCTATTTCATCGAATATTTTTCGGTTTTTCCCGTACAATTCTCACCTTACAGTTGTAATATTTTTGAAGCAGATGCTACTAATGGTATTGCAAGCTCGTTTTCAACAAGCCTGACTAAGCACCCTGTTAAAAACTTACACAATCATTTTCGTAAAAAATAAACCAGAATGAAACACATTTTCTTGCTTTGCGCACTTTCTCTAGGATTTTTCATGGGTAACGCGCAAGAGAAGGCCGTTACGGATATTACTGCTGATGAGATCATTGAGGCTTACCTCGAAAACATTGGTGGTAAAGACAACTGGAAAGCCCTGACCTCTATGCGAATGGAAGCCAAAATGGCTCAGATGGGGATGGAATTCCCTGGCGTAATCATGCAAATGCCACCTAACAAGCAGCGTATGGAAATCAACATTCAAGGCCAGGAAATGATCCAGGCTTATGATGGAGAAACAGCATGGTGGATCAACCCATTTATGGGAGCTGCTGACGCACAGCCAATGCCTGCTGAAATGGCCAATGAATTCACCAAAGAAACCTTTGAGGATGACTTCATCGACTATGCTGACAAAGGCCACACAATAGAGTTGTTGGGCCAGAAAGAAGTAGACGGAGTAATGGCTTACGAGCTTAAATTGACAAAAAAGGACGGTACGGAAGAATTCCATTACTTTGAGCCCGAGTACCTAGTGCCTATCATGCAAAAGACCATCATTGCTGAAGGACAGATGGCTGGTCAAGCTGTAGAGACTTACCTGAGTGACTACGAAGAGTACGAAGGACTAATGATCCCGAGATACATCGAATCAAAAGTAGGCGGTGCCACTCAGTTTTCAATGACAGTTACCAAGATTGAACTAAACCTAGAGTTAGACGAAACCATTTTTGTCTACCCGAAGGCCGCAGACAAAGGCAACTAATTGCCCTGCCTGCCAGAAATTTTATTCACTGGCCCTGCGGCAAACGTCGTCAGGGCCAGTGTTCGTCAGGGAACAGTCTGAAAAAAAATATCTAGAAACACATCCATTATGCGAATTCTTTTTACCTCTTGCGCCCTTCTTTTTAGCTTTTTGTTTTTCCATCAAGCCCAAGCCCAGGATAGCCAAATCACGACCAGCTCTATGCTAATCGACGGCCTTCGTGCCCGACAGATCGGTCCGGCAGTAATGAGTGGCCGTGTGAGTAGCATTGCGGTACATCCCGATGACCCTACCACCATTTATCTAGGTTCCGCCGGCGGAGGTGTTTGGAAAACCGTTACCGGAGGTTCTGTACTCCGCCCTATATTTGATGACCATACCCAATCTATTGGCAAAATTGCCATTGCCCCCAGTGAACCGGAAACGGTTTACGTTGGTACCGGTGAACAATGGACACGTAATAGCGTCTCTGTTGGAACCGGGATGTACAAAAGTACCAACGGTGGTACAAGCTGGGAAGCTATCGGCCTGGATGATACCGAACGAATCTCTGACATCATCATCCATCCTACTGATCCTAATACAGCCTACGTGGCCGCCCTCGGCCATTTGTGGAACGCCAACGAAGAAAGAGGCGTTTTTAAAACTACCGATGGTGGCGCAACCTGGGAGAAAATCCTCTACATTGACGAAAATACAGGCGCAACCGACCTTGATTTCGATCCCGAAAACCCTGAAATCGTCTATGCTGTCACCTGGAGTTTCCGCCGTTACCCATGGTCATTTGACTCTGGATTTACCGGAGGCAGCGGTGTTTATAAAAGTACCGATGGAGGAAGTAACTGGGCACCTATCCAAAATGGTCTGCCCGACGAAAAACTCGGTCGGATGGCTATCGGTGTAGCCCCCACCAACGGCGACGTCATTTACCTTTCGGTAGAATGTAAAAGTGCCGATAAGAAAGGTTTATACCTTAGCACCGATGCTGGTGCCAACTGGGAAATGGCCAGCAATGACTTTGGCACTACCGTGCGCCCTTTTTACTTTAGTAACCTGACCGTTGATCCTACCAACGATAGTATTGTTGCGAAGTGTGGATTGAATGCCATTATTAGTGAAGACCGGGGCCGCGTTTTTCGTGCAATAGGAAATAGCGTCCACTCCGATATTCACGATATCTGGATAGACCCTACCAACCCCAAACACATCCTGGTAGCAACTGATGGAGGTATCTACGAAAGTATCGACCGGGGCCGGACCACCAAAATGTGGATGAATTTGCCTGTTTCTCAATTTTACCACGTAAGTGTAGATAATGCTAAACCCTTCAACGTCTATGGTGGCTTACAGGACAATGGCTCCTGGGTTGGCCCCTCACGCCGAGCCGGTGGCATTAGTAATAATGACTGGACCAATGTCTACGGCGGCGATGGCTTCTACACCTTCCCTCATCCTACACAAGAGGATATCATTTTTGCTGAATACCAGGGTGGCAACCTCGTTCGCTACAATAAAAAAACGGGACAAGCCAAATCAATAGCCCCTTACCGTGGAGAAGGAGAGGAGGAACTACGCTACAACTGGAACTCACCAGTTCATATCAGTACCCTGCGCCCGGAACGGATGTATTTTGCCAGTCAGTATCTCTACCGCAGTGAAGACATGGGTGAAAGCTGGGATCGTATATCTCCAGACCTTACCACAGACAACCCAGACAAGCAGCAGCAGTTTGCCTCTGGCGGATTGAGCATTGACAACTCTACAGCAGAGAACAACTGTACCATATATACCATTGCAGAGTCGCCAGTAGCCGACCAAACCATTTGGGTAGGAACTGATGATGGCCATCTACAGGTCACTAGTAATGGTGGCAAAAATTGGCAAAACGTCATTGCCAATGTTCCCGATCTCCCGGAAAATACCTGGATCACTTTCGTTGATCCCAGTCCACATGATGCCAATACTGCGTACGTGACGTTCGACCACCACCGAATGGGTGATATGACGACCTATCTTTATAAAACTACCGACCTGGGTGCTACCTGGACATGCCTGACCAATACCGAAGATGTATCAGGCTATGCCCTGAGTGTTCGCCAAGACTTGGTACAACCCAACCTCTTGTTTTTGGGCACTGAATTTGGGCTATACATATCACTAGACGATGGTACTACCTGGGCACGTTTCACCAACAATATGCCGAAGGTAGGCGTACGTGACATGGTGATCCATCCGCGCGACAATGCACTAGTGATGGCCACCCACGGCCGGGGTATTATACTCTTGGATGACCTGAGCCCATTGCGGCAAATCACCGCAGAAATGCTCACCGAAAAAGTAGCTTTCTTTGAACTTCCTCCCACACTACTGCGTGACCCTGGTGCAGGCGGAAGCTGGTTTGGAGGTTCTGGTAACTTTACCGCTGGCAACCCCAGCTCGGCAGCCCCAGTGATGTACTACAGCCAGAAGCGCCATACTTTTGGTAAGATGTATATCGAAATTTACAAAGACGGTGAGAAGATCAAAGAAATTCAAGCAAGCAAATCTGCGGGAATCAATGTGGTGAGGATGCCTACAAGCCTGCCGCAACCCAAAGCAGCACCTACTCGCAATCGGAGCGCCCTCTTTGGTTCCATTTTTGGCCCTAACCTGGAAGCTGGCGAATACGAAGTAAAGCTGATCAAAGGTAGAGACACCTACACCACCAGCTTTACCCTGGCTTTTGACCCTGATGCCCCTTACACTCTTGAGGAACGTGCTTTGCAACGCAAGGTCACCCAGCAGCTTTATGATATGAGTGAAGACCTGGCCTACATTTACCAAGTGTATGACCAACTGGCAGGTCAATTAGAAGCCTTGGACGGATTAAAGAAGAAGCGACAGTTAGCGGTAGATCGTTTGGCACAGGACATTCGCACGACCATGAATTCCCTCGTAGCCTTGGAAGGGGACTTCTATGTAGATGAAGGCGAGCAGATCCGGGAACGTATCTCAAACCTCTACATGAAGGTGAGCCAATACCCTGGTAAACCTTCTGATTCGCAAGTAGCAGAAGCAGAGCGCCTAAGCCTTGCCATGCAGCAAATCAATGTTCAATTCGCCCAACGCCTCAGTAATGAGGTAATGGCTATCAATGCATTGCTGGTAAAAGAAGACATGGAGCCTTTGAGTTACGATAGCAAAGAGACTTTCTTTGCAACCGATAGCGATAGCGGCAGCAACGAAGGAGGGCAACTAGATTGGAAAGGAAATGAAATGTACCGCGCTATGAACAGCACTGCCTTGGGTTGGCGCTGGATCATGATGTGGTAACTTTTTGGGTACTTGGTACCAAGTATTAGGTACAAGGTGTTTTGTAAAAAAAATAGAGGGACTAGACTTCGTTGAAGTTAGTTCCTCTATCCTTTTTTTGGCGAACACACCAAAACTTATCAGCGGCTAATATGACCTAATAGAACACGGATCGAACGGATTTGACGGGATTACTGCGGTGATCGTCCCTCCTGTTCTCAGAGTTGTTCTTGCAGTACCTCGGAGTTGCAGCAAGCTTCTCAGAGGCTCACGGCCTATTTTAAGAAAAATCTGTGTTAATCAGTCTGATCCGTTCAACTCTGAGGAGTGAAACAACGATCACCGCAAGGTAATCCGTGGTCTATCCTATCCTAGTTGCCTCGGTCGGGTCCCCAACCATTATATTAATCGTCGAGACGAAACTTAATTGGAAGGTTGAACTGCACCTTCACTGCACGGCCCCGCTGCTTTCCAGGCACCCATTGGCCTGGCGCACTCATTTGCTCTACAAGACGTACAGCTTCCTCACCACAGCCTGCACCGATATCACGAACAAGGCGGATATCGCTCAGGCTCCCGTCTTTTTCTACAACGAAAGTTACGACCGTCGTGCCTTCTACACCATTCTCTTTGGCGATTGATGGGTACTGTAGGTTATCGTAAATAGCAGACAACATGGCCTCTTGCGCACACTCCTTTTTTTCCATTTTCGTAGCCAAGCTTTCGCAATCGGCCTGCATATAGCGTGGCATATCTTCTACTACCTTGAATATCTCGGCCACTTGTTGTCTTGCAGGAGGGGGAGGTGGCGGCGGCGGTGGGGGTGGGTAGTTTTCGTCTGCTTCTACTACAGGAAGGTCTTCTTCTATTTCTGCTTCCACTACAGGTAGTGGTGGCGGCGGCGGCGCATCTTCCACCACCTCTTCGTCTCTCCATTCCCGAGCGACGGCACTTTGTTGCAACATCTCCCGTGATGGCGCTATATCTGCTACCGTGATTTCCATTTCTTCCTCAACGGCTTCCTCTTCTTCTTGAGGAGTAGGAATTTCTTCTTTATCGAGTTTGAATCTAACGGGAAGATTGAACCTTACAGCAACGGATCTACCGCGTTGTAAGCCCGGATTCCAGCGGATATTTTCCTTGTTCATCTTGTGGATGACCATAGCGGCGGCGTCTCCTAAGCCCGCGCCTGGATCACGTACTACTTTAATGTTTTCTAAAGAACCATCTTTTGCAACAATAAAAGTAACGACTGCCATACCTTCCTGGCGGTTTTCTTTTGCTTGTTCAGGGTACTCCAAGTTGGAATAAACATAAGCCAATAAGGCCTCCTGCGAGCATTGCTTGCGTTCTTGCTTATCAGTCATGTCTTCGCAGCCTGGAAATTCCGGCATCTGCTCTACTACCATAAATATTTCTTCCGATGGAGGTGGAGGTGGAGGTGGCNNGACCTGCCCGATGGCCACTACAGATACCATTGAAAACAGTATCGTTAATAAGCTTAGTTTTAAGCGCATAGTTTCTTGTTTGTATGAATAATGATTCTCTTACTCCTAGTTGATTGCCAAAGATCGCGTTTCGTAACCGGTTTTGGAAAAAAATGCTGCTAAACCCTTTCTAACCAGTCTCTTTCTCTTTGAGATAGCGGTTCTATATCAATTGAAATCTCTTGATTGGGAGAAGAAAAAGTAAATGTTCCATCCATTTTACCACCCGGACTGACAATGAGTTCGCTACAAATAATATCGCCTGAAATAACACTTTCCTTTTTTAGCTGAAGTAAACCAAGAGAATGTAAGTATCCTTCAAACTCACCATAAATGATAACCTTACCTCCTTTGGAAACGATGTTGCCTTTGATGTTGCCTTTACTTACAAACGCGGCCTTTTCATCTACCAAGATAGACACGCCTTCCAGGTTCGCAGTACATACGGTAGACGCTGTAATAATAATTTCTTTTTTACCGACATCTTGCTGGGTCAATTGTTCAAAAGAGGCGTATTTGCCTTCGTTCAGGCGTTTCCAGAGGCGACGTAACATAGACTATTGTTTAAGGAAGGATTTCAGAAACACCTCTCCGTTGGCTAGGTTTGCTTTTAGATAAAATACCCCTTTCGGTAAAGTGCTTATATCAATAGTACTAATGTCCTCACCCGTTAGTAGCAAGCGCCCCCCTGCATCGAGGATCACATAACCGATAATGGATATAGAGGATGGCACATCCAGGTGAAGGAGATCACTAGCCGGATTGGGGTAAATTTTGACCTCGTCTTTGAGCGGAATATCCCCCACATTGGTCAACGAATCACAGGACAAGAAACCGGATTCGTAACTCACAGTTCCATTATTGTAGCAGACAAATTGCCCAGGGCACCCCATGGTCACCAAAAAACACGTTTCGCCAGTAAGCCCCATGCCAGTGCTTCCTATATCCTCGATAATGATGCTTTTAGTGGTACAACTTTCTATTCCTTCTTCGGGGGTAACAAAGGTCTTATACATTACGCCATTGATCTCTATTTCTTCCACTGTGATGACATAATAGGGAATTAGATGAGGCAGCATTTCATCCTCCATATAGCCCGTAATGGAAAAAAGCCTGCGATCTACCGGATCGTAAGACATGACCGTATCGCCGGCCTCTGCCTCAAAATCGTACATCAGGTAAAAGGAAGTATCCTCGTAAAAATAGACTTTGTGGTCGTTTTCCCAGACCAAGAGCGAGTCTTGTGTTAGCCAGCCCATTTCTTCATCGCTCCATTGATAACCGGTAATCCATGAGCAGTCCTTATCGTCAATAAATTGCTCGCTGGTGACGGTGTATTTGATGTGGTTGCCCTCGCAATAGACATCAAAACCTTCGTACTTCCACTCGGCGTGTAGTGGGGCGTAGGTCTTCTGGCTGTAGGTTATATTGAGTAATAAAAAGAGTGTAGCAAAGGTCAGAGATGGTTTCATAAAGCACGTTAGTTTTTCAAAAAAGAGCGTTAATAAATCGCATTTATTCAAAATAAGGAATTTCACAAATTACTGAACTATGTAAGAAACGTAAGGTCATCCAAGTTGCTAAATAAGAGATACTTGCGTGTTCCTATATGCCCCTAATATGTTTCAAACCTCATTTCTTGACTAAAGTCAATGGATCACGGATGATTACGGCTGACCTTTGAAGAAAATTACTTCTAATGAGACAGCATTTTAGTTTTTTAATCGCATTATGTTTTCTAGTCCTTACAACGGCTTCCGCCCAAACAGCTGACGAGAAAACGCCTACACCAAGGCATTTCATTGGCAGCACTTTATTTGTGTTGGCAACTCCCATCTTGTCGCCATCGCCGGAATATTATCAACTCAATTACGGTTACCGATTAAGTCCCAAGAATGTGATCTCGGTCGAGGCCATCACCTGGGCGTACCAAGGCCCTTTAGGTCGACCTTACGGACCTGACTATGATAACAAGAGCTCCAATTTTCCGGGCAAAGTAAAAGCCTTTGGAATGGGATTGGCGTACAAGCGCTTCTTATGGAAAGGTATTTACGGGCAAGTCCATGCCACAGCCTTTCGGCAAAACTATCTGGATGAAGAAGGAGATAAGATTCAACACGGGTTTCAACTTTTTACGACGCTCCGGTTTGGTTATCACTTTGAGTTATTTAAAAACCGGCTATTTATCGAGCCTTCTATCGCTGCTACAAGTTGGCCCATCAATACCAATCTTCCTGCCTCTTTTCAAGCTGAGGAAGATAAATGGAATAAGTACTTCTTGTTTGAGCCAGGATTACACTTTGGGCTAAATTTCTAAAGGCTCACTTAACCGCGAGACGCTTTCTAATTCTAGAAAGTGTCTCCGGTTTTATTCCCAGGTAACTGGCAATTTGATGCTGCGGTACCCGTTGGAGTAAGCCTGGCCGAGTGGCTTGTAATGAAAGGTATTTACCTTCTGGCGTTTTTCTGGTAAAGGCTTCCGTTTCTTCGTTTTTTTTGCCCACCATCTTCTCGAATTCTACCCGACAGATGGCCTCAAACCGAGGGAATCTTTTGTACAAGGCAGCTTCTTTTTCTGTATTGATAACCGCTACTGTCACCTTTTCCGAACAAACGAAAAAATACTTCGACGGGCTTTGGTTGGCCAGGCTGTTAAAGTCGGCAATGGAATCCCCCTCGGTATAAAGTCCTGAAGTAATTTCCTCTCCGTCTTCAATATGGTACCTTCTGATGCAGCCTTCAATGATCAAAAATGCATCTCTGGCAATTTGCCCTTCTTTCAGCAAGAAAGTACCTTTTTTGAATGTTTTGATCGGAAAACTTTGCTCAATGGCCTGCTTCTCTTCTGTGGAGAGCCCGGTCATTTGTGACAATTGTTCTACCAGTACGTGGTTCATCTATTATTCGTCTTTTGCGCCTATCCCAAAACCTGCTTATCCCCAAGGAAAGGTTGATCATATTGCCTTTCTCCGGTGGCTTTGAAAATAGCATTGGCTACGGCTCCAAAAATAGGCGGATAGGGTGGTTCTCCCATGCCTGTTGGTGCGATTTCGTTTTGCACAAAATGCACGTCAATTTCTTTAGGAGCTTCACCCATCCTGATCATGCGGTATTTATCAAAGTTACTCTTCTCCGGCGCACCATCCTTGAAGGTCAGCTCTCCGTAGAAAGCATTCCCGATACCGTCTGTGATAGCGCCTTCGGCCATGTTTTTAGCAGCATCCGGGTTCACGACGATGCCGCAATCAATAGCACAACATACTTTTTGCACCACGGGCTTGCCTTTTTCTATCGTCAGATCCAGAACGTGCGCAGCATAGGTATTATGACAAAAATACGCCGAGACGCCCCTATGGACATTCCCTTGGTTTTGCCCCCAGGCCGCTTTTTCGCGAACAAGCTCCAATACTCCGGCATAACGCTCGGCATCGTAGTCATTTTCTTCCCCAACCGGGTTGTCTTTCGCTTGTTTCAGTAAGTCGAGCCGGAATTGAATCGGATCCTTACCCGCGGCCTCGGCCACTTCATCCAGAAACGACTGTTCGGCGCCAGCCATAAAATTGGAGCGTGGTGCACGATAAGCTCCGATGGTAATATTGGAGTCAATCGACCATTCTTCTGCCAAATAATTGGCTACGGCACCAGCCGGAAAGCGATTGGCAAACAAGGGGCTTTCTGGAATACCGCCAGCCTTTACATGTAGTGCTACCAAGTTGTTGTTTTCATCCAAAGCAGCCCGGTAAGTAGCCTGGTAGGTGGGGCGATAAATACCGTTGGTCATATCGTCTTCACGCGTATAGATCAGCTTTACAGGAGCATGTACTTTTTGCGAGATCAACGCCGCTTCCACCACGTAGTGGGCATACGCTTTACGACCAAAACCACCGCCCATTCGCGGCATTTCCATAGCGATGTTCTCTGCCGGAATCCCCAGGCCAGCAGCAATGGTAGGGATGATCAATGCAGGGATTTGAATTGGCGCGGCAATCGTTGCTTTATCTCCTTCTACATGCGCAAAAGCGTTGATCGGCTCCATTGAGTTGTGTGCAAGGTAGGGCGCGGAATAACTTCTTTCAATAACCTTTGCTGCATTATCAAAAGCCGCCTGCGGGTCGCCGTCTTGGCGGACGATCTTCCCTGGTTTACTGGCTACTTCTGCTATTTGAGCCCGGTGGCTATCCGTAGATTCCAGGCCAGCGGGGGTATGCTTGGTTTCTTTTCCTCTAAATCCATTGATCGTTTCGGTAGTTGCTGTAATCGGTTTCCAAGTAGCTTTCAGTTCCTTTTTTGCCTGCATCACTTCCCAGGTAGAGTTGCCGACAATAGCGACCAGCTCAGGGAATGCATTGGTGTCAAACCCTCCCTTTTCATATCCGTCGGGGAAGCTTTTTATCGTAACGATCTCCTTGATCCCTGGCATTGCTTTCGCGGCTGCATCATCTACCGATTCCAGGGTCAGACCAAAAGCGGGTGGATGCACGATCATGGCAATCAACATTCCTTCCTTATGGTAATCCATCCCAAATAGGGACTGGCCTTGAACGATACTTTTGGCATCTACATTCTTGCGGGAGGTGCTAATGATCCTAAAATCCTTCACCTCTTTCAAGGTCACTTCTTCCGGGATGGGCAACTTTGCTGCCGCCGAAGCCATTTCTCCATACCCCGCTGAGCGGTCGCTGGCTTGATGGTGCAACATGCCAGTGGTGGTGGTCACTTCTTCCAAGGGTACTTGCCAAGCTTGAGCCGCCGCTTGCCGTAGCAGGTGCTTGGCCGATGCTCCTGCCATCCGTAGCGGTTCCCATCTTGACATGATGCCCCGACTACCGCCCGTAAACTGAAAACCGAAATTTTCAGGATGATAAGGAGCTTGTTCTACCAGCACTTTGTCCCAGTCTACATCCAATTCTTCGGCCACCAACATGGGCATCGAGGTACGAACATTTTGCCCAAATTCAGGGTTGGGCGTATAGATCGTCACCACACCGTTGTCTCCAATTTTTAGGTAAGAATTGATTTCAAACCAGGCCTCTGGCATCGCCATCACTTCTTCTTCCGTCTTCGACTGGCAAGAACTCAACCAGCTAAACCCAAGCATCATACCGCCTCCCGTCAAAGCAGCGGATTTCAAAAAAGAACGGCGACCAATGGATGTTTTAAGGGTAGTCATCTTATGCTATTTTTAATCTTTGTATTAATAATACGGGGCCTCCCCAGCTTGCACTGGGGCGCTACGTTCTGTAGCTCTCGATATAATCGGGATCGGCCCCCAGGAAAACCTGGGGTCTGGCCTAACCGGCCACTACGACACATCGCTAGGCCAAGTTTTCCACCTGCTTTGCAGGCGTGTTTACAACTATCCTACTTTCGCTGCCGTTTTTATGGCTGCTTTTATTCGGGTATAGGTGCCACAGCGGCAAATGTTACCGTGCATAGCGATGTCAATATCTTCATCGCTGGGCTTGCTGTTGTCACTCAACAGTGCAGCAGCACTCATAATTTGCCCTGCTTGGCAATAGCCGCATTGTGGCACATCATGCTCCAGCCAAGCTTGCTGAACAGGATGATCTCCCTGCTCAGAAAGCCCCTCAATAGTAGTTATCGCCTGATCGCGCACCGCAGAAACAGGGATGATACACGAACGCATCGCAACCCCATCAAGGTGAATGGTGCAAGCTCCGCACTGCGCAATCCCGCAGCCATATTTTGTTCCCACCAGATTGAGGTGATCCCGCAACACCCATAGTACCGGCGTCGCAGGGTCGACGTCCACTTGCTGGGTTTTGCCATTGATGTTTAGACTAAAATTTGCCATGTTATTATTATTTATTCCATTAGACTTGTTCGTCCGGGGAGCTTTGGTGGGAAGACGTAGCTATCTTTTGTTCCCGCAAGCGAGCAAAGTAGGAACATAGCCTTAGCTACGTGACCACTTTGGTTGCGAAGTGGGAGCAGAAGAGAGCAAGTCAGCCCCCAAATGTTCCCGGATGAATAAGTCTATTATTAAACGGTTGATCATAAAAGCGCTTTCCTTTTGCTTGGTACAAAGCGTTGGCCAAAGCTCCAAAGACTGGAGGGAAAGCTGGTTCCCCTAATCCCGTAGGGTCAATGTCATTTTCTACAAAGTGAAGGTCTATTTTTCGCGGTGCTTCCGACATCCGAATCATGTGATATTGATGAAAGTTGTTTTTCTCCGGCTTACCGTCTTTAAAGGTGAGTTCACCGTACAGCGCATTTCCTATGCCGTCCACAATAGCACCTTCTGATAAATTGGTTGCTGCATCCGGATTTATCACGATACCACAATCAATGGCACAGCATACCCTCTCCACAATAGGCTGGCCATTGTCTATTTTTAGATCTAGGACCTGTGCAGCATAGGAGTTATGACAGTAGTAAGCCGCGACTCCACGGTGCGTACCAGCAGAGGAGGGATCGTCCCAACCTGATTTATCCCGCACCAATTCCAATACCCCAGCATAACGGGCGGCATCATAGTCATTGTTTTCTCCCACGGGGTTTTCCTTGGCTCGTTTGAGTAATGCTAAACGAAAATCAATAGGGTCTTTCCCCATCGCTTCAGCTATTTCATCTAGAAAAGACTGTTCGGCACAAGCAATAAAATTCGAGCGGGGTGCACGAAAAGAGCCAATAGTGATATTGGAATTTACAGTCCAACTTTCGGCAAGATAATTATCGACGGCTCCTGCAGGGAATCTGTTTGCGTACAATGGGCTTTCAGGTATCCCGCCAGCACTGATGTGTATGCCCGTGAGTTTGTTGTCTGCGTCTATGGCTGCCCGGTAGGTCGCCTGATAAGCAGGACGATAGATCCCCCCTGTCATGTCATCTTCCCGAGTGTAAATCAGTTTCACAGGGGCATGCATTTTTTGAGAGATGAGTGCTGCCTCCACCGCCCAATGCGCATAAGAGCGTCGTCCATATCCTCCTCCTAGTCGTGGCAACTGGATGTTGATAGCTTCCACGGGCAAGCCCAATCGGGCGGATAGCGTTTGTTCTGTCAGTTCTGCTTTTTGTAAAGGCCCAATCAGTTCTGCTTTTTCTGCTGTTACATGCGCAAAGAAATTCATCGGCTCCATACAGTTGTGGGCAAGAAATGGAGCAGTATAGGTTCGTTCAATAGTTTTTGCTGCGTTCTTAAAAGCGGCCTCTGGATCTCCATCTTTGCGAGCAACTTGCTTTGGCTGAGCAGCTTTTTCTGCCATCTTCGCCCGGTGGTCACTAGAACTCTCCAAGCCAGCAGGAATAGTAAACACCTCTTTGGGTCTACCATAGGGCGTTCGGTTTTCCGTATAAGTCTCAAAAGGTTCCCACTCAATAGTAATTGCCTTTTTGGCATTCATGACCTCCCAGGTGGTGTTGCCTACAATAGCAACAACTTCCAGAAAGGTACAGGTATCAAAGTGTTGTCGGTCAAAATCGTCGGCCAAGACCTTTATTGTGAAAACATCCTGAATTCCCGGCATCAACCTAACTGCGGAATCATCAACTGATTTGAATTTCATCCCAAAAGCGGGAGGGTGGACAATCATCGCGATTAACATACCTTCCTTATTGGTATCTATGCTAAACAATGGCTGGCCGGTTACAATTTTTCTGGCATCTACATTCTTACGGGAAGTGCCAATAATTTTAAACTCCTGTACTTCTTTTAGCTGTACTTCATCAGGTACGGGCACCTTGGCTGCAGCAGCAGCCATTTCGCCATACGTCGTCGATTGCCCACTTTGCTGGTGCTGCAAAATGCCAGCTTCTGTAGTGACCTCGGCCAGAGGTACCTGCCAAGCTTGAGCCGCCGCCTCACGAAGCATGTGTCGCGCCGAAGCACCTGCCATCCTCAGTCCTCCCCAACCATGTCGTATCGCCTGGCTACCACCAATAAACTGGCGGCTGTATAATTTGGTATTCAATGGGGCTTGTTCTACGATGACATCCTTCCAGTCGACATCCAGCTCCTCGGCCACAATCATGGGCATGGAGGTCTTGACATTTTGCCCGCCTTCGGGGTTGGGAGACAAAATAATGACCTGCCCGTTGTCTCCAATTTTCAGATAGCCATTGAAATTGAACCACTCTTCTGGAGGACTTGTAGCGTCTTTTTTTGAGGAGGATTCACAAGCAGTAAACCAACAAAAATGAAGCATCATTCCCCCTCCGGCGATGGCGGTAGTTTTTAGAAAAGACCGTCTGTTAAAGGAAGTTTTTACGATTGCCATTTTGTTGTTTTAATAAATCGAAAATACACTTTATCTGGTAGTTTTCATTGATCGTCCTAATTGCCTAGGAGTTTAGCTTACCAAAAACCTTGGACATGTTTTCTTTATCGACAGCCTCCATGTCAATCAATTTTAATGACTTGACCATGTCGAGCGTCGCCCTTTTGTAGTGCTTAAAATGAGGCGTTTGCAGATGCGACTCGTACGCTTCCCTACTGGCATAGACTTCTACAATAATGATGTTTGTTGCCTTCTCTTTTGGAAACATCGGGAAAATGGAGATCACTCCTGGCTCCAACCGAATGGATGCCTCTGATTCTTCTTTCAGGATGGCGATGTATTCCTCCAGATAAGCGGAGTCTATTTCAATGTCTGCTATTCTCACCATCATTTCGTCGGTATTGGCTGGTGATATGCTGCTTGCATCGCCGGGAGAAGAAATACACGATACCAAGCCGAAAAACAGGATAACTAAACCACCTTTTACCAAGATAGCAATTTTCAAAAAGAAATGGTTGTTGAAATTCATTTTAACCAAAGGCATTTTTTGCTTTTTTCGGAAAGAATAACGATTGATAAGCAAATCCAACGCTGATTACCGCATCTTAATTTAACAACTTTGTAAAGGAAAGAGACGCTAATTTCCATTCACTTTCTTGTCGTTTATACACCTCCGTTACCATAAAAGGATTGGTCACTTCATTACCTCCAACGACCGCCAGTAGCGTTATTCTATTCAATAAAATGGCGGTATCATCAATGATGTTTACGGATACTTCATGAATGTCGGCCTGCTTGTAGTGAATGCCTCCGCTTTGAATGATATCAAGTTCTTTTTCTTTTCCCCAACTTCCTCCCATGTGTACGAAGACCGCATTATCATGAAAGAGATCGGTAAGGACATCTACCTTTTTTTCGGCCATCCACAACCATTTCTCTTTTGAGAGTTCTATGACTTCCTGTGCTGCGACACTACTGATATTGTTGATGTTCTTGTATTCATCCTCTGTTAATGGTTCCAGCCATTGTGTTGGTTGGTTTCCTGTGATTGCAAGATAGGCAAACTCGCTATCTGGGGTTGCAGCATGCCAATGCTCCACGCCGGGGAGACATTTGATGACCTCGCCTTTATGAACAACTTGCACTGGCTTGTCTCTTTCCTGGTAGTAGCCAATGCCCTCTGTGATGAGTAACTGCTGCCCGGCAGGATGAAGATGCCAATCTAGTTTGGCTCCAGGAGCAAAAGTTGCAAGGGTCAGGTTATATGCAAAAGTCGCATCGGCATTACTTACATGATAAAGCCAAACATCTCCAGTATGATGAACGTTGGGGGCTTTTTCTCCTTTCGGGAAAAGAGGTGTTTCTTGAGCTATTACTGTGGTGGTAAGCGCGGCTAGCAATAAAAAAGAATAGGCTATTTGTTTCATTGTTTTTTCTTTGTTGTACAAAGATCATTGTAAAAACCTGTATCTGTGTTATACAGATTACGGGTTTAGCTACCAATATTGCTGATCAGCGACAAGCTTGTTGGTTAACAGCAAAATAAAACGGTAAATTTGAAGAGGATAAACAAGAAAAGGGATGGATAACCTAATTCGGTTTGAGACCGTCAGCGATTACAACGCCTTTAACAATGCGGAGACCTTGCATCCGCTGGTGAGTGTGATTGATCTCGCAAACGCAAACCCAAGACATGCTTACAATATGTATTTTGGCTTCTACACCGTCTTTCTGAAAGAGGTAAAGTGTGGTGATTTGCGCTACGGAAAAAACACCTACGATTATCAGGAAGGGACCTTGGTATTTATCGGCTCTGGGCAGGTCGTTAGCGTAGAGCACACCGGCGAAAAGTATCAGCCAAAAGGCTATGCGCTGGTTTTTCATCCCGATCTAATTCGTGGTACCTCACTGGGCACTAACATCCAGGATTATACCTTCTTTGGTTATCATTCTAATGAAGCACTCCATATCTCTGAACGGGAAAGGAAAATCGTCAAAGACTGTCTTGCCAAGATCGAGTTTGAGCTAGAACATGGTATTGACAAGCACAGCAAAAGGCTTGTGGTATCAAATATAGAAATGCTATTGAATTATTGCATCCGATTTTACGACCGTCAATTCATTACCCGAGACGATATTCATAAAGGCGTTTTAGAAAGGTTTGAGCATTTGTTGAATAATTATTTCCAAACCGATCGGCCGCAGTCTCTTGGCTTACCATCAGTAGCTTGGTGCGCCAGCGAATTAAATTTTTCCGCCAGCTACTTTGGTGATCTCGTGAAGAAAGAAACCGGTAGAACAGCTCAGGAATACATACAGGCTAAAGTGATTGATATGGCCAAGGAAAGGATATTTGACCAAAGTAAATCCATTAGTGAAATTGCTTACGAATTGGGCTTTAAGTACCCACAGCATTTTACCCGGCTCTTCAAGCAAAAAACAGGAATATCCCCAACGGAGTATCGGGCTTTGAATTAACTTAACGTGTGGTTTGCTCACCCTGAAAAACGAGTAACTATTTTATGTTCGCTTTACGATTATTTGCTCTTCTCTAAACCCCTCAATAAGCGTGTTTAGGAGGTCTTCCTCCTCTGTTTTTGTCTCTAAAGATTTAAAGGAAATATAGTAGTATTCAGCCAATGAAATTTTAAAAAGTATACCTGTTTTGGAAACCAAACACTTTCGCATATTACTAAATGCATGCGTTTTAACCAATTTGTCATAAGTGATTTTTAAAGTATCCTTTGAAATATCAAAGAGCAGATCCTTATTAAAAATGATCTCTTTTTCCTTTTTCTTTACCCATCGCTTCACTCTATTTGGGTATTTGATTATTTCTAACAAGCCAATTACCATCGCAGGCAGACCAATTAATCTGTTTTCCTCATTCAACAGATAAACAAACATGCCAACCATTACGAATGTAATAGCTACAAATAATTCATTTCTACCCAGGAATGTAAAATTGAATGAAGACTTTGCGTGTTCTTCCAGTAAGCTTCGGCTTTGTTTTTGGTTAATTACGAATTTCATCATTGTTTAGTTGCATGTGCAATATGGGATACGGCTTACCAGTCCCATCCAGTGCCGAGCGGCTATAGGTTTTGAAACCAAATTTTTCGTAAAAGCCTAGAGCTTGTTTGTTGTCTTCATTAACATCCACCTTCGTTACCTCCTGTTCATTGATTGCGTATGTTAAGAGTAGTTTTCCTATACCATTCCCCCGCTCATCAGGGTGAATAAACAGCATTTCCAGGTTGTTTTCTGCTACACCACTGAATCCAATGATCTCTCCATCCTTGTTTTTTACACACCTCAGCTCTACCGCATCCAGGTAGGTATTCAAAATTAAGGGTTTGAAATACGCAATATCCTCTTCTTTGAGGAAATGATGCGTAGCTCTAACAGATAGCTCCCAAACGTCGACGACTTCTTGGTATGCTGATTTTTCTATGCTTTCTATTTGGTAATTCATTTCAGACAGCTTCTATAACCAATTATTGACCACCCAGAACAAGATCAGGAAAAAGACAGTACAAACAATCAGTTGCATATATGCTTCTTGGCTGAGTGGTGTTTTATTTAAGATCACTATTCCACTTAAAAATGTGATAAAACAGATAAGTGCTGCGTATTTGCCTAGTAAATTCAAATCATTATCAAGCCGATCAGTATAATCCATTCTATACGTTTTAAGGGCTGTAACTGATTTAAAAACAGGGCTGTAATCGAAAACTACTTCGCTTTCGTCACCATAAAAAGAGTATACATTATCGGTACTAAAACGAAATCCTTTTTGTGTGTAATGGGTAGCTCCTGTGTTAAATCCCAACGGCGTCTTCCAAACTGTTTCTATTACGAAATCCGTTGTTGTTCTTTTCGGTAAAACATAGAAGTCGACTACGTACAATACAGAAATAAAAAGTAATAATTGGTATACCTTTCTCGAAAAACGTACAACACTTTCCCTCATCATCGGATAATGATATTGAAGTGGAGCTAGTTTGTTGTCTTTGATTAGATCCGTAATTAGTTGCAGTACCTCTTCTCCATCTGCGATTCTCTCAAACGAGGTATGATCTCTTCTTTTTCCGGTTACAAAATCAATGGTCTTGATTCTCGTTTCATTGTGATTTGGAAACAACAAACTAGTCGTATTGTCTTGATAGTTGATTGGTGATATTGATATCACTTTAGAAAGAGGAATTGCCGCTATTTTTTTTAAAACGAGGTAGTCAAATCTAATGAGCAGGTAGTTAGAAGTGACGGCGTACCTGATCCGCTTGTTCGACTTGTTTCTTAATAATTCAAAAACAAAGATCAAGCCGATTCCTGTTAGAATAAAGGGTAAAGCGGCCACTAGTCCATCTTCTCCATAGATCGCTCTTGCGATGACAAATAGTACCATTAAATAAATGATAAAATTAGACGACGCTCCCATCATCACATCATGATAGGGCCCAATTTCTAAAAGACGAATAGACATGTCTACTTGAGGGTTACCCTCCCAGAAGATTTTTTCATTACTTCTAACATATTTACCCCACACAGGGTGGGTTTCTTCGTCTAGTAGGTTGTCATATCTACTGTCCATATTCAAGTCGCATTAAGCACATTGAATGTAGTTTGGAATCTGATCAGCAAAGTTCTTAAAGCTCACTTTGAAGATGGTTTTATCTCGTCTTTTACTCTTTCGAGAAACTCAGCCAAAGAGGTAGGCTTCTTGCCTGTAATTCTGTAAAAATCATCTGTAATTTCAGGTTCCCCTTGTATTCTCGGTAAGAAATGAAGCATGGTCATCACCAAAGCGAAACCGTGCGTAATTCCTTCTTTTCTCTTTCTGAAGTAGAAACTCAGTGGGTTCTTACTTTTGAACGTAATATCCACTCCTGTAACCTTACTCATTAGGTCCGCTACCTCTTGAAAGTGTTTGTTTTCTTCCCCTGTTATGATGTAAGCATTATTATGATGTTCCTCAAATGATTTAATCAGTACAGCGGTGGCTTCTCCAATGTTTTTTACGTCAATCCAGTTGAATTTAGCTTGCGCCGAAGGCAGGGTAATCGTTTGGTTTTTTAGTATTTCAGGAAGAAGGGTTGTTGTCAGGTTTTGCATGAAATAGCTAGGGCGTACAAAAATGTATCTGAAGCCCAACGATTTAATAAGCCTTTCGATCTTATTATGAGGAATCACGGTGCTTTTTTCTGCCCCTTGCACCGATAAGAATACAACTTTATCGATGCCATTCTCTTTAGCAGATAATAAAAGAGGTCGAAAAACGGCTTCCACTTGTGAAATAGGAGGTGGTCGAAGTAAAAAGAGGATGTCAACATTTTCAAATGCTGTATCAAATAACTCCTCGTTCTCAAAATCAAACGGCCTATAGCTTAAGTTTTGAACGGAAGGAAATTTCTTTTTAGCGGTTTCAACATTTCGGACAGCAGCAATTATTTCAGATGCTTGATCCAATTCACAGAGATAGTGAATTACTTCTCTCCCTATATTACCTGTTGCTCCTGTTACGAGTATCCTTTTCATTTCCTCTTTTACCAATTAAAGGCTAGTGACCTGCCGAATACGCTCATCACCTTGCCCCCTCCACATTTTCTTCCAACTCATTAAGCTGTTTGGTCAGTTCAGCCAGTCGAGCGTAGGCATCATCGCCTGGGCGTTGGTCGGCGCCGCGTAGCATATAGCCCAAGTACCCGATTTGATCAAGTAATTTTGGTTGGGGGTAGATCATGTCTTTTTCTGTCTGCAACTGTGGTAAAGCTCTGCTCAACGCTTCCGCATAGGCTTTCTGACTACTATCTTCGTTGGCTATTTTTAGTGCTTTCTCCCAGGCTTGTTCCAGTTTACGGGCACGGGTAAGAAGGTTGGTAATTTCTGTGGTCAATGCGTATTGGGCCTTCATGTCGGCAACCGAGACACCAGTCCCTATGACCCTGGGGTCAGGTAATAGATAAAACTGCTGACTCGATTCCCATTTTCCTACTTTCATGGTAACGGTATACTCGCCGGGGGGTACCAGTGCGCCATTGCGATATGCCCTGTTTTTGTTGGCCGACCATGGCCCGCGTGCCTGCATATCCCAGCGGTAACGCTGCAAGCCAGGTTTGGCACTCAAGGCCCTGGTGATCAAATACTCTTGCTGGTTGAGGCCCATGTTTTCGACCAACTCCCGACTGGCTTTGATGCTATCACTGGCCAAAGTCGTTATCCAGGCACCATCCGGGCCGGAAATCTGTAGTTCAACCGGAGCTTTGCTTCCTTTTGGTACAAAATAATCCACCCATAGCCCTGGGCTCGTATACTCCAAATCCTCATTATTACTACGTCCCATTGGGGAACGATGACGAATAGTGGTGGGAATGGTAAACAGATATGGCTCGCCGGCCAAATCAGCCAAAGCTTCATCATGGAGAATGCGCACATTATCCATGATCCAGAAGCCGCGCCCCATCGTTGATAAAACCAAATCTCCTTGATGGATTTTGATATCGGTGATTGGCGTCACCGGAAGGTTTTGTTGAAAAGATTTCCAGGTCTGGCCATCGTCCATAGATAGGAACATCCCAAATTCTGTACCGGCATACAAAACGCCTGCTCGTTCAGGGTCTTCTCTGACGACCCGCGTGGGAAAATCTTGTGGAATACCGCTCTTGGGGCCGCTAAGCAGTGTCCACGATTTTCCGTAATCATTGGTACGATAAAGGTACGGTCGCCAGTCACCCAACTGATATCGTAATACCGCAATGTAAGCCTTCGCTGCATCGTGTGGCGAAGGTTCCACTGCGTCTACTCGTCCGCCTTTGGGCAAAGAGGCCGGTGTAACATTTTGCCAACTGTCACCATTGTCGCGTGTAAGATGGACGGGCCCATCATTGGCACCCACCCAAATGACACCTGCCGCAACCGGCGATTCCCGAATAGCGTAGAT